>JAODAU010000389.1 GCA_025463615.1 Microbacteriaceae bacterium
CGTGCGCGCCATCCCGAGCGCATCGACCGGCCCGAGCGTGCGCGAGATGATCGTCGGCAGCGAGGGTCGACTCGGCGTCATCACCGAGGTCACCGTGCAGGTGCACCGGGTGCCGGCCAAGCGCGACATCTACGCGTACTTCTTCCCGTCGTGGGACGCCGGCCTCTCGGCCATGCAGGAGATCTCGGAGAGCGACGCCGCGCCGTCGATCACCCGCGTCTCCGACGCCCGCGAGACGGGCTTCACGCTGGCGACGAGCAAGGAGTCCACCGGCCTCTCGAAGTTCATCTCTGGCACGGTGCTCCCGGGCATCTTCAAGGCCAAGGGCTGGAACCTCGACGACATCTGCATCTCGTTCATCGGCTACGAGGGCGGCGTCGCCCACGCCAAGCGCCAGAAGAAGCTCGTCGACCGCATCGTGCGCAAATACAACGGCATGGGCGTCGGCAGCGGTCCGGGCGTGCTCTACGACCAGAAGAAGTTCGACACCCCGTACCTGCGCGACTTCCTGCTCGACCGGGGCGCGGCGGGTGACGTCTCCGAGACGGCGGCGCCGTGGTCGAAGCTGCGCCAGGTCCACGACAACGCGTACGCGGCCGCCCAGGGCGCCTACGACAAGCTGGGGCGCACCGGCTGGATCATGAGCCACCTCTCGCACTCGTACCACTCGGGTGCCTGCCTGTACTTCACCTTCGCCTTCGTCTTCGGCGACGACCCGATCGGCGAGTACGACCTGGTCAAGAGCGCCATCCAGCAGTCGTTCATCGACTCGGGCGCGACCGTCTCGCACCACCACGGCGTGGGCCTCGAGCACTCGCCGTGGCTGGAGCAGGACATCTCCACGCTGGGCGTCGGGCTGGTCGACGGGCTGTTCGCCAGCGCCGACCCGGACGGCAACTTCAACCCGGGCAAGATCATCTACAGCGAAGAGAACGCCATCCAGCAGCCGCTCCTGAGCGACGCGGTGGATGCCGCCAAGCCCGCTGCCCGCAAGCCCGCCGTGCGCAAGGCCCCGGCCGCCAAGGCGAAGGCGCCGGTCCAGAACTAGCGGGCGGGGTTGGGCTAGGCGACGCGGA
Organism: Microbacteriaceae bacterium; assembly: GCA_025463615.1. Next base: position 1,077 of record JAODAU010000389.1, read on the forward strand.
CCGTCACCGCGAGCGGGTCGAGCGAGAACTCGGCCCACTCGACGGTGCCGAGCAGGTCGCCGTCGGCCTGGAACAGGGCCGGGTCGTGCAGGGTCATCGTGACCCGGTGCGCGTTGGAGTAGCGGAACGCGCCCTTCGGGTGGATGCGCGGTGCCGGTGGCAGGGGAGCGCGCCGCGGCCCCTGGTACGGCAGCACCCAGTTGAGGAACCGCACGCGGTCGCGACCCCAGAGTGAACGCAGCGCGAGCACGTCGAGCAGGCCGTCGTCCAGTTCGGCGGTGGGCAGCATCCGGAGCCCGGCGGTGATGGTGCCGCTGTTGCCCACGACGAGGGTGTGCAGGCGCGCGGTGATCGCGGCATCCGAGTCGATGGACCAGGTGACGGAGGCCCGGCTCCTGCGCGCCGCCGACCGCAGGATCGGGGACACGTAGGCCAGCCAGCCGAACCGGGTCTTCGTCGCGACGTCGGTGCCGGCGACCATGTCGGCGTCGATGCCGAATCCCGCCATCACGAAGTACGGGCGGGTGGCGGTCGCGCCCCCCTGCAACCGATAGGTGAGCACGCCCACGTCGATCGGGCGGTCGGCTCCGCTGAATGCGATGCGCGCCGAGGCCACCAGGTTGTTCAGCGGCAGGTGCAGGTTGCGGGCCAGCAGGTTGGCCGTGCCCGAGGGCAGGATGCCGAGGGGCACGCCGCTCTGCCGCATGGCCGCCGCCACCTCGCTCACCGTCCCGTCCCCGCCGGCGGCCAGCACGAGTGCGCAGCCGGCGCCGAGCGCGCCCTCCACGAGCGCGGCGGTCGAGCCCTCGATCGTGGTCGGCAGCCACAGGGTGTCGCGCCAGCCGCCCTCGAGCTCCCACTCCGCGATCGCCGACTGCAGGCGCTCCTGACCGACCCGCAGCGGGTTGAAGACGACCGCGAGTCGCGGCGCGGTCACGGGGCCAGGGCCGGCCAGAGGAACTCGAGCACGCTGTCGGCCCAGCCGTCGGCCGACGCGCTGCCGCGGATCGACTCGGCGATGAAGGTTCCGAGCAGCAGGCTCATCACGAGCTCGATGTCGAGGTTCTCGCGGAGCTCGCCCGCGGTGCAGCGGGCGCGCAGGTCGTCGCGCAGCGGCTTGGTGTTCGCACGGATGCGCACGTGCAGCAGGGCGGCGAACTCCGGGTCCTCGTTGAGCATGATGGCGGCGACGGCGCCGCGCCCGACGATGTTCTCGATGGTCTCGCGGGCGTGGACGAGGAACCAGCGGAAGGTGTCGTAGGCCGAGAGCGAGGAGGGGACGGCGATGCGGATCGCCGCGGCATCCACCACTGCACGAAGCAGTTCCTCGCGGTTGGCGTAGCGCCGGTAGATGGTGGTCTTGGCCACGCCCGACGTTGCGGCGACGGCCTCGATGCTCACGGCGACGGGCCCGCGGCCGCGGAGCAGGTCGAGGGCCGCGTTGATGATGCGGCGGTCGACGGTGTCGTCGTGCTCGACCTCAACGACAGTGCCGTCGGTCACCGGTTGCCTCCCGCTCAGTCCGTCGCTCGATTGCTCACAATCGTACCCCGGCCGTTCGGTGTGAACGGGGCGTGAATTCCGGTGCTCACGCGGGCGCGGAGCCCCATGAATCCGGGCTCCCCGAACGGGGGTCCCCCGTACTGGGACTCAACCGGGCTGTACCCCTCCGGATAGCGTCGAACACGGCTTTCCGAAGTGCGGCCCGACGCGCACTGGCCACCCGAAGGACACACCTTTCAATGACGCACACCGCCACGAGCACCACCCCGACCCGAAAGCGACAGTTCGGCTCCGAGAAGCGCACGCAGCCCCTGCCGACCATCCACACCAACCCCAGCGACCGCAAGATCGCCCTCAGCCGCATCGCGATCGTTGCCACCATCCTCTTCTGGATCGCCTACGTCGTCTCGACCGTCGTGCGCCAGTTCATCGACGGCGGCAGCGACTTCCGCTTCACCATGGAGGCGATCTCCTACGTCGTCGTGGTGACCTTCCTGACCTTCTCGGCGCTGATGTACCTCATCGCCCGCCAGGGCGCGCTGCAGCGCTTCCGCGACCACGTTCGTGTGCCGCGCGCCGAGCTCGACCGCCACTTCCTCGACTACGACGGTTCGTTGACCGTGCTCGTGCCGTCCTACGCCGAGGAGCCGGCGGTCGTGCGCCAGACGCTCTGGTCGGCCGCGCTGCAGGAGTACCCCTCGATGCGCGTCGTGCTGCTGCTCGACGACCCGCCGTTCCCGTCAGACCCCGCGGTGCTCGCCCGCCTGCAGGAGACCCGCGCTTTGGCGTCCGGCATCGAGAACGCACTGGACGAGCCCGCCAACCGCTTCATCACCGCCCAGCGCCGCTTCGCCGCGACCGGGCCGTCGAGCTGGGTCTCGTCGATCGCCGTGATCGAGCTCGGCACGCACTACGAGTGGGCCTCCGAGTGGCTGAAGACGATGGCCGCGGGCGAGACCAACGAGGATCACGTCGACAAATTCTTCGTCGACCAGGTGCTGCTCGGCCTCGCCGACGACTTCCATGTCACTGCCGAGGCGCTCAACGCCGCGGTGATCGAGAACTCGGCCCCGTCGCGCGAGCGGATGATGGAGCTCTACCGCCGCCTCGCCTGGACCTTCAGCGCCGAGGTGACCACCTTCGAGCGCAAGCTCTACGCCTCCGTGTCACACGAGGCGAACAAGGCGATGAACCTCAACTCGTACATCGGGCTCATGGGCGGCAGCTACACGCTCGACAAGACCCCGATCGGCACCGTGCTGCGCCGCGTCGAGGACGACGGATACAGCGAACTCGAGGTCCCGGACACGGAGTACGTGCTCACCCTCGACGCCGACTCGCTGCTGCTGCGCGACTACTGCCTGCGCCTCGTGCACCTGCTCGAGCAGCCGGAGAACTCGCGGGTCGCGGTCACGCAGACCCCGTACTCGTCGTTCCGCGGGGCAGGCAC
>JAODAU010000428.1 GCA_025463615.1 Microbacteriaceae bacterium
GATCGCGATCAACGCCGACCCCGACGGTCTCAACATCAACGAGGACTGCGGCTCCAACCACCTCGACCAGCTCCGCGCCGCCGTCGTCGAGCACGGCGCCGACCTCGGCATCGCCCACGAAGGCGACGCCGACCGCTGCATCGCGGTCACCGCCGACGGCGCCGAGGTCGACGGCGACCAGATCATGGCCGTGCTCGCCCTGTCGATGCGCGACGCCGGGCTGCTCAAGGACGACACCCTCGTCGCCACCGTGATGAGCAACCTCGGCCTGAAGCTCGCCATGGCCGAGGCCGGCATCCGCCTGCTGGAGACCAAGGTCGGCGACCGGTATGTGCTGGAGGAGCTGCGCGCCAAGGGCCTCGCCCTCGGCGGCGAGCAGAGCGGCCACATCGTCATGCCGGCGTTCGCCACCACCGGCGACGGCGTCCTCACCGCCCTGCACCTCATGGGCCGCATGACCGGCACCGGCCGCACCCTCGCCGACCTCGCCGCCGTCGTGCACCGCCTGCCGCAGGTCCTGCTCAACGTGCCCGTCGGCGACCGGGCCGCGGCCGCGAAGGCCGCCGGTGTGCTCGACGCCGCCAAGCAGGTCGAGGCCGAGCTCGGCGGCACCGGCCGGGTCCTGCTGCGCCCCTCCGGCACCGAGCAGCTGGTCCGGGTCATGGTCGAGGCCGCCACCCAGGCGGTCGCCCGCGACGCCGCCGAGCGCATCGCCGCCATCGTCCGCACGGTGTCACCCATCAGGTAGCTCCGCATGCAGGTCCCATCTACCCGGTAGTAACGTGCGGCGCATGACTGACGCCCGCACCGTGCTCGTCACCGGCGCCTCCCGCGGCATCGGCAAGGCGACCGCCGTCGCCTTCGCCGCGGAGGGCTGCAACGTCGTGCTCACCTCCCGCGACCAGGCGGCGCTCGACCTCGTCGCGGCCGAGATCCGCGCTGCCCACCCGTCGGTCGGCGTACTCGCCCACGCCGGGCACGCCGCCGAACCCGAGCAGGCCGCCGCCGTCCTCGACGCGGCCATGGCCCGCTTCGGCGCGGTCGACGTCCTGGTCAACAACGCCGGCACCAACCCCTACTTCGGGCCGCTCATGGACATCGACCCGGTCCGGGCGGAGAAGACCGTCCGGCTCAACCAGTTCGGTGTCGTGCTGTGGAGCCAGCTGGTCTGGAAGGCGTCGATGTCCACCCGCGGCGGCAACATCGTCAACGTCGCCTCCGTCGGCGGCCTGCTCACCGAGCCCGGCATCGGCTACTACAACGCCACCAAGGCGGCCGTCATCCACCTCACCCGGCAGCTGGCGGCCGAGCTGGCCCCGTCGGTGCGGGTCAACGGTGTGGCACCCGGCATCGTGCGCACCAGGCTCGCCCGCGGCCTGTGGGAGAACAACGAGGCGTACCTCAACGACAACCTGCCGCTCGGGCGGATCGGCGAACCCGAGGACATCGCCGACGTGATCACGTTCCTCGGCGGATCCGCGTCGCGCTGGATGACCGGGCAGACCCTCGTCATCGACGGCGGCGCGCAGATCCGCTCGTCCCTCGCCTGAGCCGAGGTTCCCGTGATCCGGAGGACCTTTGTGTACGCAGGGTGCACGAGGTCCTCCGGATCACGGGAAACCGGGGCGGATCACGGGAACCGGGGCGGACCATGGAACCGCGGGCGGCGCAATCATTTCGGCGTGCGCAGAAGGCGTGCGCAATGACGACAGTTTCGAGCATGGATGCTGCGCGAACTTCTGCTACGGTTTGGGCATGTGCGGAATCGTGGGGTACGCCGGCACCCGCCCGGCCCTGACCATCGTGCTCGACGGCCTGCGCCGGTTGGAGTACCGCGGCTACGACTCGGCCGGCGTCGCCATCGTCGACGGCGTCCTGCGGACCGCCAAACGCGCCGGCAAGCTCGCCAACCTCGAGAAGGCGCTCCAGGACGTCGAGGGCCTCGGCGCCGGCACCACCGGCATCGGGCACACCCGCTGGGCCACCCACGGCGGCCCCACCGACCGCAACGCGCACCCGCACCGCTCCGCCGACGGCCGCGTCGCCGTCATCCACAACGGCATCATCGAGAACTTCGCGAAGCTCCGCGCCGAGCTGGAGCGCCACGGCATCGAGTTCGCCAGCGACACCGACACCGAGTGCGCGGCCCACCTGCTGAGCATCGAGCTGAACAAGAGCGACTTCCCGGGCAGCCCCGCCGAGCGGCTCGCCGAGGCGATGCGGGCCGTCAGCCGCCGCCTCGAAGGCGCGTTCACGCTCCTCGCCGTCGACGCCGAGGCCCCCGGCGCGGTCGTCGGCGCGCGGCGCAATTCGCCGCTGGTCGTCGGGCGCGGCCAGGGCGAGAACTACCTCGCCAGCGACGTGTCCGCGTTCATCGAGCACACCCGCGAGGCCGTCGAGCTCGGCCAGGACCAGGTCGTGCTGATCACCGCCGACGCCATCGTGATCACCGACTTCTTCGGCAACCCGGCCGAGGGCAAGGACTTCCACATCGACTGGGACGTCTCCGCCGCCGAGAAGGGCGGCTACGACTACTTCATGCTCAAGGAGATCGCCGAGCAGCCGCACGCGGTCGCCGAGACCCTGCTGGGCCGGCTCAACGAGCAGGGCGACCTGCTGCTCGACGAGGTCCGCCTCACCGACCAGGACCTCCGCGACGTCGACAAGATCTTCATCATCGCCTGCGGCACCGCGTATCACGCCGGCATGGTCGCCAAGTATGCCATCGAGCACTGGGCCCGCATCCCGTGCGAGGTCGAGCTCGCCAGCGAGTTCCGCTACCGCGACCCGGTCCTGGACCGCTCCACGCTCGTTGTGGCCGTCTCCCAGTCCGGGGAGACCATGGACACCCTGATGGCGCTGCGGCACGCCAAGGAGCAGAAGGCACGGGTCCTGGCGATCTGCAACACCAACGGATCCACGATCCCGCGGGAGTCCGACGCCGTGCTGTACACCCA
>JAODAU010000022.1 GCA_025463615.1 Microbacteriaceae bacterium
CTTCGACTCGAGCACCACGGTGTTGATGAGGTCGGCGCTCCCCCGCGGGATCAGCACGTCGATATAGCCGCGCGCCGCCATGAGCTGGCGCGCGCCCTCCCGGCCGAACTCGTCGATGGTCTGCACGCTGGTCGCCGGCAGGCCGACGCTCTCGAGCGCCTCCTGGATCAGCTCGACGAGCACGCGGTTCGTGTTCTCTGCCGCGCTCCCGCCGCGCAGCACGACCGCGTTGCCGCTCTTGAGGGCGAGCGCGGCGATGTCGACCGTGACGTTGGGCCGGGCCTCGTAGATCACGCCGACCACGCCGAACGGCACCCGCACCTCGCTCAGTCGCAGGCCGTTGGGGAGGGTCTGGCCGCGCACGTTCTCGCCGACGGGGTCGACCAGCGACGCGACCTGGCGCACGGCATCCGCGAGCCCCTTCAGGCGCGACTCGTCGAGCCGCAGGCGGTCCTGCAGCCCCGCGCTCAGCCCGTTCTCGCGGCCGTTGGCGAGGTCGAGCTCGTTCGCCGGCAGGATGCGGTCGGCGCCGGCGAGCACGCCCTGCGCGATCGCCTCGAGAGCTGAGTTCTTGAGGGCGGCGGTGGCCGTCGCCAGCGTGCGGGATGCGGTGCGGGCATCCTCGAGCTTGCGGGTGAACGTGCGCTCAGCGACTGCGGTCTGCATGGCCCGAGTTTACCGGCGTTCGGGCCAGGTTTCAGAGGTGCCGCAGATACCGCCCGGGCGCATCGAGGAAGGCCTTCCAGCTGGAGACGAGCTCGAGGTCGGCCCAGTCGCTCTCGCGCAACCCCCACTCCCCGACCTCGTAGATGCGCGCGCCGGGCATCGCCGCCAGGAGCGGCGAATGCGTCGAGAGGATCACCTGCGACGACCCCTCCTCGACCAGGCCCTTGAGCAGCCCGATGAGGGCGAGGCAGCCGGTGAACGACAGCGCCGACTCCGGCTCGTCGAGGATCCACAGCCCCGGGTAGATCGAGCGCGCGGTGATGAGCTCGAGAAACGACTCGCCGTGGGAGATCTCGTGGTACTGCGCCTCGGGGCGAGCGCCGGGATGCTGTTCGAGGTAGGTGAAGAAGCCGTGCATCGTCTCGGCGCGGATGAAGAATCCGGACCTGATGGCCCCCGGGTTGCGTTCCAGCCTGAAGTGATCGGAGAGGCTGGATTCGCTGGCGCGGGTGCGGTGCATGGCACCGGTCGAGCCGCCCTCGGGCGACATCTCGTAGGCCAGGGCGATGCCCTCGACCAGCGTCGATTTGCCCGCGCCGTTGTCACCGACGAACACCGTGACCGGCCCGAGGTCGAGCCCCGAGTCGAGCACCTGCCGCACCGGCGCGAGCGTGGCCGGCCACGCGTCGCGCGCCATCGGCTCGAGCGGATGCTCGCAGACGCGCCTCAGCGGATAACGATCGAACTGCATTCGCCCATGATCGCAGGCGGCACCGACCTACGGGCGGGGGGCCGCATCGAACCAGGTGCCGAGCTCGGCGCCCTCGAGCGCCTCGGCGACGAGCGCGGTCGACGTGAGCAGCACCGGAGTGCCGGATGCCGCAGCGTGCTTCGCGGCGGCGACCTTCGTGCCCGCTCCCCCGGTTCCCACGCCGGCGATGCCCGCCTCGCCGATCTCGACGCCGCTCAGGTCGTCGTCGAACGGCACGCGGGCGATGCGTCGGGCGCCGGGGAGGTGCGGCGGGCGCGTGTAGAGGGCGTCGACATCCGAGAGCAGCACCAGCAGGTCGGCGTGCACCAGTTGCGACACCATCGCGGCGAGGCGATCGTTGTCGCCGAAGCGGATCTCCTGCGTGGCCACCGTGTCGTTCTCGTTCACGATCGGCAGGATGCGCAGGCCGAGCAGCCGCTCCATCGCGCGCTGGGCGTTGGATCGGTGGGTCGGGTTCTCCAGGTCACCGGCGGTCAGGAGCACCTGGCCCGCCACGATCCTGTAGCGATCGAGGCTGTCCTGGTAGCGGTAGATGAGCACGTTCTGGCCCACCGCGGCCGCGGCCTGCTGGGTGGCGAGGTCGTCCGGGCGGGAGTCGAGCCTGAGGTACGGCATCCCGGTGGCGATGGCGCCGGACGACACCAGCACGACCTCGCAGCCGCGCCCGTGGGCGGCGGCCAGGGCATCCACCAGGGGACCGATCTGGCCCGAGTTCTCACCGCTGATGGATGACGAACCCACCTTGACAACGACGCGTCGCGCCTGCGGAACCTCCGCGTGCGACGCGATGGGCTCAGTCATCGCCCTCGGTGCCGCCGCCCGCGGTGCCGTTACCCTCTGAGCGCGCCTCGGACGAGCCGGCGCGGTTGATGGCGAAGCCCTCGTCGTCGATCCAGAGACCGGCGGCGCGCTCGCGCTGCAGCTCGGCGCGGGCCTCGGCCTTGGCATCCATCTTCTCCAGGTACTGCTGGCGACGGGTCTTGGTGGTCGGGCGGTCGTCACGCAGCAGGCGCGGGTCGGTGCCGCGCGGCGCGGTCATGAGCTCCGCGGTCGACGTGAGCGTCGGCTCCCAGTCGAATTCGACCGGGCCGATGATGACGGTGGAGCCGGCCTGCGCACCCGACTTGAACAGGGCCTCCTCGACGCCGGAACGGGCGAGGCGGTCGGCGAGGAAGCCGATGGCCTCCTCGTTGCTGAAGTTGGTCTGGGCGACCCAGCGCTCGGGCTTCGCGCCGACGACGCGGTAGACGTTGCCGCCGGACCCGCCCTCGACCTTGACCACGAACCCGGTGTCGTCCTTGGCGCGCGGGCGCAGCACGATGCGGGGAGCGACAGGATGCTCCGCCTTGACCTTCCGGTCGGCGTCGACCAGCTCGGCCATCGCGAAGTTCAGCTCGCGCAGGCCCTCACGGCTCACCGCGGAGACCTCGAACACGCGGTAGCCGCGGGCCTCGAGCTCCGGGCGCACGAGGTCGGCCAGGTCGCGACCCTCCGGCACGTCGATCTTGTTGAGCGCGATGAGCTGCGGGCGCTCGAGCAGAGGCTTCTGCCCCTCCGGCACCGGGTACGCGGCGAGCTCGCCCAGGATGACGTCGAGGTCGCTGATCGGGTCGCGGCCCGACTCGAGCGTGGCGCAGTCCAGCACGTGCAGCAGGGCGCTGCAGCGCTCGACGTGGCGCCGGAACTCGAGGCCGAGGCCCTTGCCCTCGCTCGCGCCCTCGATGAGGCCGGGCACGTCGGCGACGGTGAAGCGGGACTCGCCCACGTCGACGACGCCGAGGTTGGGGTGCAGCGTGGTGAATGGGTAGTCGGCGATCTTGGGCTTCGCTGCGGAGACGGCGGCGACCAGGCTGGACTTGCCGGCCGAGGGGTAGCCGACGAACGCGACATCCGCCACGACCTTCAGCTCGAGGTAGACGTCGCCCTCCCAGCCCGGCGTGCCCAGCAGCGCGAAGCCGGGGGCCTTGCGCTTGGTGGACGAGAGCGCCGCGTTGCCGAGACCGCCCTGGCCGCCCGCGGCCGCGACGAAGCGCATGCCCGGCTCGGTGAAGTCGATGAGCTGGGTGCCGTCGGCATCCTTCACGACCGTGCCGAGCGGGACCTCGAGCTCCACGGTCTCGCCGGTGGCGCCGTTGCGGAAGTCGCCCATGCCCTGTCCGCCGCGCTCCGACTTGCGGTGCGGGGCGCGGTGGAAGCCGAGCAGGGTGGTGACGTTGTCGCTGGAGACGAGCACGATGTCGCCGCCGTCGCCGCCGTTGCCGCCGTCGGGCCCCGCAAGCGGCTTGAACTTCTCGCGCTTCACCGAGACGCAGCCGTCGCCGCCGTCACCGGACTTCAAGTGCAGTGTTACCTGGTCGACGAAGGTGGCCATGGCTGTGCATCCCTTCGATCGATCGGATTGTTATTGCGGGTTAAACGGCGAGAGCGAGCCGAAGCTCGCTCACGCGGGTCTCGGCCGGGGCCGAGGAAGAACTACTGGGCAGTCGCGACGATGTTGACGACCTTGCGGCCGCCCTTCGCGCCGAACTCCACCGCGCCCGCCGCGAGGGCGAACAGCGTGTCGTCGCCGCCACGGCCGACGTTCACGCCGGGGTGGAAGTGGGTGCCGCGCTGGCGGACGATGATCTCGCCCGCGCCGACGACCTGGCCGCCGAAGCGCTTGACGCCGAGGCGCTGCGCGTTGGAGTCGCGACCGTTGCGAGTGGAGCTTGCGCCCTTTTTGTGTGCCATGAGTGTGTCAGCCCCTAGTGCTTGAAAGTTGGGTTACTTGATGCCGGTGATCTTGATGCGCGTGAGCTCCTGGCGGTGCCCCTGGCGCTTCTTGTACCCGGTCTTGTTCTTGAACTTCTGGATGACGATCTTCGGCCCGCGCAGGTCGCCCACGACCTCGGCGGTCACCTTGATCTTCGCGAGGTCTTTGGCGTCGTGCGTGATGGTCGTACCATCGACGTGCAGCACCGGAACCAGCTCGACATTGCCGTTCTCGTCGGCCTTGATGCGGTCGAGGACCACAATGCTGCCAACCTCGACCTTTTCCTGGCGGCCGCCAGCGCGCACAACTGCGTAAACCACGTCTAACCCTAACTGTGTGACCGGAGGAGATTCCGGAAGAAGATGAGGTGCGCGGGCTTGGCCCAGCACACACCAAGGGTCAACAATACCCGATATTTCGACCCGCGGTCAAACCTCGTCGACGATGCCTGCGACCTGGTGGTTGCGCGGGTGGCGCTCGAGCCAGATCCAGAGCAGCACGCAGGCCAGCACGACGAGCGGCACGGCGCTCACGAACAGCGACAGGCCGGAGTTCAGCGCGAAGCCGATGCGGTGGAACGCGCCCACGAAGTCGTATCCCAGGTTCGCGGCGAGGTTGCTCGAGAAGCCCGCCGAGTAGCTGAACGCCCCGAAGAGCGCGCCGACCACGGCGACGACGATGGCCAGTGCCCCGCCGATCGCCGCGGCGAGGAGCCCGCGCGTGATCACGTGGAAGAGCCGCAGGTCGGACGCGATCGGCGCGACGAACCAGAGGGCGAGGAACACGCCGATGGCGAAGGGCAGGTTGGTGAGGGCGATCGGACCGAGCTCGGCGACGGTCCAGGGCGTCGACTGCGCGGCCAGGCCCGACATCAGCAGGCTGAGGTAGCCGAAGAGCGACGTGAGGAGCGCCTGCACGATCAGCACCGCGAACACGCTCGCCCCGGTGATGAGCGCGACGACGACGCCGCGCTGATGGACGACGCGTGTGGCGAGTGCTGTCATGATCCAGCCATCCTTTCACGGCGTGCCAGTCCGCCGCTGAGGCGAGGCTAGCTCGATTATCAAGCGAATACAATGATGACATGGAGCGCGCGTGATCCTCATCGACCTGCCGCGGTGGCCCGCGCACGACACGCTGTGGTCGCACCTCGTCAGCGACAGCTCGCTCGAAGAGCTGCACGAGTTCGCCGCGCGCGCCGGCATCCCGCGACGCGGCTTCGATCGCGACCACTACGACGTGCCCGAGCACCGCTACGCCGAGCTCGTCGCCGCCGGTGCCGAGCCGGTCACGATCCGGCAGTTGGTCGAGCGCCTGCGCGACAGCGGACTGCGGGTCACCCAGCGCGAGCGCCGGGAGCTCTGAGCACGTCGGGGCGGAGGGCTACCAGCTCTCGTCGAAGCCGGTGACGCTGCGCACGACGGCGCCGGAGGCCACATCCACGAACACCGTGGTGATGGATGTCGCCCGCGGGTCCACCGCGTAGCCGTCCGACACGCTCGTGGCATAGTCGGGCACCACGTTGATCGCCACGTACTGGCCGTTCGGAGACACGCTGAATCCGTCGATGCTGCCGGTGAAGTCCTTGCCGCCGTAGAGCATGCGGGTCGCCGCGCCCGACTGGTAGATCACGTAGCTCGCGTACTGCCCGGTCACCTCGTCGAACACCGCGACCTGCTGCACGCTGCCCGAGCCGTCGCCGACCAGCGCGAGGTCGCCGCCGTAGGTCTTCGCTCCCCCGACCTGGTGCGTCTCGATGCGGTGCGTCTTGCCCGTCGCAATGGTGAGCAGCATGCGGCTGAACACGTCGGCCACCACGACGGACTTTCCGTCGGGCGAGCTGCCGCCGAGGGCCGAGTACACGCCCAGCGGCGTCGACGCCTTCGGACTCTTGGGGTCGATGAGCAGCACGGACTGGTCGGCGCCCTGCGCCACGACGCTCGTGCCGCCGCTGAGGTAGGTCCAGTCGAGCACGCTGAGCGCCAGCCCGTCGAGGCCGAGCACCGGCGTCACCGTGTGCTGCGCCGTGAGGTCGACGGTCATCAGGTCGCTCGAGTAGGCCGGGTCGGCCGAGGAGCCCGCGCTCGTGAAGACGAAGCCGAGCACGCCGGCATCCGGCGAGGCCTGCAGCTTCGTGATCGTGCCCGGCCCGGGCAGCACCAGCTGCTCGATCTTCGAGGGGTCGTCGAGGCTCACGAGCGAGAGGGCGTCGGTGCCGTCATCCTGGATCGAGACGACGGCGAGCACAGCCGGGAAGGCGACGAAGGCCTGAATTCGCCTTCCCGAATAGACGACCCGCTCGGCGCTCCCCCGCAGCCCCGTGCTGCTGATCGTGTCGAGGCCACCGGATGCCGCGGCCGGGTCGGCCCTGTGCAGGTAGTACAGCCGCGCCGCCGCCGTGGTGAACGCGTACGTGAGCGTGGCCGGCTGGTCCTGGTAGCTGCTCGTCACGCCCCTCACCGTGACCGTGTAGCGCTGCGAATAGTCGAGCGGCTGCGTGAACTGCACGGCGATCTGCTGGCCGCTGCTGCGAACGGTGAACGGCGCGGCGGGCGCGATCGTCACCTGCGAACGGCGAACGGCGGTGAGGTTCTGGTCGGCGAACATTCGCAACTGCTGGTTCGCCTGGCTCACGACCTGCCGCGTGTCGACCGTCGCGCTGGAGAGCTTCGGGCCCTGCAGGTAGTCGAGCACGAGGAAGCCCGCGCACAGCACCGCGAGCACGACGACGATCGCGACGATGCCGCGCGTGAACCGACGGGTGTCGGGCCGCTCAGTAGAGGTAGGGGTCACTGGGCTGCGCGGTCTTCGCTGTGCTGGTCGGCAGCAGCACGATGGGCTGCGCGCTCGTGCTGCTCGGGTCGGTGTCGAAGCTGCCCTTCACGTGCACCCATTCGCCGCTGCTGAACGTGTTCTTCCAGCCGGGCAGGTAGACGGGCACGCCGACGGGCTGCGCGTCGACCGCGCAGCAGGTGATCACGAAGCGGGAGACGAAGAACACGTTGTCGGGGTCGCCCTTGTCTGCGTTCACGGTGCCCACGACATCCGCCGCCTTGTTGCGGTAGAAGGTCTCGTCGCTGGTCTGCCGCAGCAGCGAGGCCCAGTCGGCGACCGTGAACCGGGCGGATGCCCCGCTGGGCGCCGCCGCGGCCGATCCCACGCTCGTCGACCCGGTGGTCTGCCCCGAGTTGATCACGCGCTGGTCGGCGGTCGCCGTGGTGAGGGTCGCCGGCGGCACGATCACCAGCCCCACGGCGAGCAGCAGCGTGAGCACGGTGCCGCCGATCGAGAACAGCCGCCCGAGGCGCCGCGGTTCGTCCTCCTCGTGGTCGTGGTCGTGCCCGTTCACCGTGCTGAACACCACGAGCGCGAGCCCGATCACCGCCATGATCACGGTGAACACGATGTAGCGCGGGTGGATGTAGAGGATCAGCTGGTTGGTGATCGCCAGCCACACCGTCGACACCAGCGCGGCGACGACGAGCACGGCGCCCTGCCAGCGCTGCACGAAGCGCCACGCGTTACGAGACAAAGTTGATCACCAGCCCGAGCAGGGCGGCCAGCAGGCCGACGACGACGGTGAGGATCACGAGCACGCGGGTCGTGAACGTGGTGCGCATGAGCGTCAGCATCTTGATGTCCACGATCGGCCCGAACACGAGGAACGCCGTGATCGAGCCCGGCATGAACGTGTTGGCGAACGGCAGGATGAAGAACGAGTCAACGTTCGAGCACACCGAGATCACGAACGCGAGCGCCATCATCGCGAGGATCGACCACACCGGGTTGCTGCCCAGGTTCAGCAGCACGGCCCGCGGCACCGCCACCTGCACGAGGCCGGCGACCAGGGAGCCGAGAAACAGCGCCGGCATGATCGTGGCCGACTCGTGCTGGAAGATCTCTATGCTCCGCTTACAGCGCGACTCGGCCGCCTCGTGCGGGTCGGGCACGCGGCACTGGGCGGCGAACGACGGCGTCATCAGGCTGTCCTGGTCCGGATGCCGCGAGAACAGCCACCCGATCACGTTCGCGATC
>JAODAU010000048.1 GCA_025463615.1 Microbacteriaceae bacterium
AGGGCGTATGCCCCGAGCGTTATGCCGTCGATCACTGTGGTTCCTCCCTCTGCCCGCCCGCGGCGAGCAGGCGCACGATCGTCGAGTCGTCGCTCATGCCGAGCCCGGCCCGCTCCGCGATCACGTAGAGCTGGCCCGCGGCCACGGCGACGGATGCCGGGATGTGCGCCTCGGTCGCCAGCGCCGCCACCAGGCCCATGTCCTTGACGAAGATGTCCACGCGCGACTTCACCTCGGGGTCGCCGGTGAGCGCCTCGACCATGCGTGGCCCGCGGACGCGCAGCATGAACGAGCTCGCCGCCCCGGCCGACAGTGTGTCGACCACGATCGCCGGGTCCAGTCCCACGCCGACAGCCAGCGCGACCGCCTCGGCCGCCGCCGCGATGTGCACGCCGGCCAGCAGCTGGTTGATCACCTTCATGAGCTGCCCGTCGCCCACCCGCGGGCCCACGACGGTGAGCGTGGATGCCAGCCGCTCGAGCACGGGCCGGGCCACGGCCACATCCGCCTCCGCCGCGCCCACCACGATGAGCAGGTCGCCCGCCCCCGCGCGTGCCGGGCCGCCGCTGATGGGCGCGTCGACGAACCCGATGCCGCGCTCGACCAGACGCGTGCCGAGCGACCGCGCCGCCTCCGCCCCGATCGTGCTGGTGAGGATCACGGTGGCGCCGGATGCCAGGGTCTCGGTGACCCCGCCGGGCCCGAAGAGCGCGCCCTCGGCCTGGCCGCCGTCGCGCACGGCGAGCAGCACGATGTCCGCGCCGTCGGATGCCGCGGCGGGAGACTCTGCGGGCGTGACGCCCTCGTCGCCGGCCCGGTCGCGCCGCGCGGCGTTGGTGTCGAAGCCGCGCACCGCGAACCGGCCGTCCGAGGCCAGCCGCGCCGCCATCGGGTAGCCCATGGCGCCCATGCCGATGATTCCTACGGTCGTGGTGTCACTCATGAGGCCTCCAGCCTGTCGACGACCGCCGCGAGCGACGAGTCGTCGCCCACGTTCCCCGCGAACACGATGTAGGCGAGCCCCGCCGCGGGCCCTGTCGCGGCCTGCCAGAGCGAGACGATACCGGGCAGCATGGCGCCCCGCACGACGGCGCGGTCGATGTCGAGCGCGGCGGTGGCGATGTCCGACGAGGTGATGCCGCCCTTGGCGACCACGAACCGCGGCCGGCGCGCGGCGACGATGCGGCGCACGGTCGCGGTGAGGGCACCGCTCACCCTCCGCGAGATGTCGAGGCTGGACTGCGCGTCCGCGCCGGTGCGCAGGGTGCGGGAGGTGGTGACGACCACGAGGCGCTCGCCCAGCTCCGCGGTCGCGCGGGTGACCAGGTCGTCGAGGTGGCCCGATCCGTCGCCGTCCAGGATCGCGGCCACGTCGAGCTCGAGCACCGCCACGTCGCGTCCGGCGACGAGCCGCTCGAGCTGGCGCGAGGTGAGCCCCACGTGCGAGCCGACGACGACGAGCCCGTGCCCCTCGGCGCCCGCGGTGATCTCGGCGAGCTCGTCGTCGGTGATCGGCGGGTGCGTGCCCTGGCCGAGCCGGGCGCGCACGAACGACGGGCCGACGCGGTAGACGAGCCGGGATCCCGCGGCCTCGGCCGCGAGGATCGAGAGCGTCGCCGCCCGCAGGTCGTCGTCGACCACGGCGTCGATCACCACCACCCGCCCGTCGCGCACCGAGCGCAGCACGCCGGTGAGCGGGGCGTCGGGCGAGCGGATGCCGGCCAGGTCAACCACCTCCACCGAGTCCGCCGCGATCCGGCCGCCGCTCTTCTCCTCCACCCAGTCGGCGAGTCGCGACGACCGGTAGCCGAACGTGGCGTCGCGGGCGAACTCGCCCGACCCCACCGGCTGCAGGCCCTCGTCGGAGCGGAGCCAGTGCACGCCGTCGAGCGTGATCCGGCCGGCGTCGAGGTAGGCGGGCGAGAGCACGATGCCGTCGACGGGAACGTCGTGCTGCGCCGAGACCTCGGCGAGCACGTCGGTCTCGAGCGGGAAGTGGCCGCGCAGGGTGGAGTCGCCGCGGCTCGCGAAGACCAGGTCGATGCCGAGGCCGGCCGCGACCTCGAGGCACGTCGACGCGATCTCGCGGTTGCGGGCGGCGGCATCCGGCTCGGAGAGGCTGCGCGTGTTGGTGAGCACGAAGAATCCGGGGCCGCCCTGGGCGAAGGCCCACGCGATGTCGTCGGCCGCCCAGCGCGTGAGCACCGGCACGTCGCGCACGGTCTGCGTGCCGGTGGGGTCGTCGTCGAGCACGACCAGGCGGCGGGCTCCGTCGAGGGCCGCGGCGACGGTCGCTGCCGGCACCTCGCGCACGGCGGGCAGGGCGTCGGCCCAGTCGGCGCCGCGGGGTGCTGTGTCTGCTGTCATCGGCTCTGCGGTCATGGGCTCAGGATGCCAGACCCGGCGCCGCACCGAGCTCGGCCCGCAGCTGCGACAACCGCGCGTAGGCGGCGTCGCGGTAGGCCAGCAGCTCGGGCTGCACGGTCGGGTCGATGTCGAGGAAGCCCCCACCGGACTTGAGCCCCAGGTGCCCGGACTTCACGAGGTCGGCGAGCAGCGTCGGGGACGCGAGCCGCGGCCCGTACTCCGCCTCGAGCGAGGCGTACGACGAGTCGTAGACGTCGAGCCCCGCCATGTCGGCGATCGCGAAGGGGCCGAACAGCGCCAGCCGGAAGCCGAACGCGTTCGAGACGACGAGGTCGATCTGCTCCGGGGTCGCCAGCCCCTCCTCCACCATGAGCACCGCCTCGCGGAACAGCGCGAACTGCAGCCGGTTGGCCACGAAGCCGGGCGAGTCCGAGACGCGCGCCGGCACCTTGCCCGCGGCGCGCAGCAGGCGCTCCACCGGTTCGATGACGGCCGGGTCGGTGTGCTCGGCGGCGATGAGCTCGACGCTCGGGATGAACGGGGCCGGGTTCATCCAGTGCACGCCGAGGAAGCGCTCCGGGCGGTCGACGGATGCCGCCAGCTCCCCGATCGGGATCGCCGACGTGTTCGAGCCGATGATGGCGTACGGCCGGGCGGCGGAGGAGATGCGCGCGAGCACGTCCGCCTTGATCGACCGCACCTCGGGCACGGCCTCGGTCACGTAGTCGGCGTCGGCGACGGCGGCCTCGATCGAGTCGCTGGGGCTCAGCCCCGCCGCGATGGTCTCGGCGGCGCCCGCGGGGAACAGGCCCTCGCGCTCGAAGGTCGCGGCCTGGGCGGTGAGCCGGTCGTACGCGCGGCCGGCGATGGCGGCATCCGTGTCCCCCAGCGTCACCGTGCAGCCGGCCAGCGCCAGCACCTGGGCGATTCCGCCGCCCATGTAACCGGAGCCGACGACCGCGACCCTCTTCAACTCGGTGGTCATCGTCTCAGCCCTCTCATCGGAACGTGTTCGGCGCCGCGACGTATTCGCCCAGCACCGCGAGCTCGCGCTCGCTGAAGCGGTGCGCCGCCCGCGTGGACACCTCGCGCACGGCCTGCGTCGCCTCGGCGATGAGGTAGACGGTCTCGCCTGCGTCGTCGGTGACGCGGAAGCTCATGGTGATGCTGCTCGACCCGACGCGCGAGATCCAGGCCTCGGCCACGATGAACTGGCCGTGGTACGGCAGCTCGTTCACGTACTCGAGCCGCTGGCTCGCCGTGATCGTGAAGCAGCCGGGGTCGAGCCGCGCGAGCACGGGCGGGTTCCCGGGATCGGCGGTGCCCGGGTAGTCGGGCAGCCCGAACAGCCGGATGCGCGCCTCCTCGAGGTAGCGCACGTAGGTGACGTTGTTCACATGGCCGTACGCGTCGGTGTCCGCCCAGCGCAGCTGGAGGCGGACACCGAGCGGACGGTCAGGCGAAGCGGACACTGCGCCCCGCCGTGACGGCGGCAGCTGCCGCCGTGGCGAACAGCGTCGTGTCGTTGCTCTGCACGCAGAACGTGTAGCCCTGGTCCACGGCGCCCTGCACGGCCTCCGCGGTGACCCCGGCCGGGTTGCCGACGGGCAGTCCCGCCGCCCTCGCCGCCCGGATGACGCCCTGGGTGAGCTCGCCCATCTCGGGTCCGTTCATCGGCTTGCCCACGCTGTTCGACATGTCGTTCGTTCCGATGAAGAGGGCGTCGACGCCCTTCACGGCGGCGATCGCCGCGGCGTTCTTCGCGCCCTCGCCGCTCTCGATCTGCGGCATGAAGACGACCTCCTCCAGGCCGAAGCGGAGGTATTCCGACTGCGGCATGAGTCCCCAGTCCCCGGCGCGGCTGGTCGAGCCGACGCCGCGCGTGCCCACCGGCTCGAAGCGCACCGCCGCGACGCCCGCCTCGGCCTGCTCGACCGTGTCGGTGTGCGGGAGCATGATGCCTTCGGCCCCGGCATCCAGGATGCGCTGCACCCAGCCGCCCGCCAGCCCCGGCACGCGCACGACGCTCGAGACGCCGAACGCCCGCGCGACCCCGATGTGGCGGGACGCGGTCTCCAGGTCCATCGGCGAGTGCTCGAGGTCGATCACGATGAAGTCGAACCCGGCGATGGCGATCAGCTCGAGAGTCTCCGGCGAGGACAGCTTGACGAACGTGCCGAGGGCCGGGCCCTCCGTTCGCGCGAGCGCCGCCCGGAGCAGGCTCCTGCGCTCCCCCGTCATTTGGCGGGGTAGTCGTCGGCGTTAAGCACCCAGCCCTGGGCCGAGAAGTCTTCGCGCGGCGGGGAGAAGATGTCGAGCAGCTGCTGGTGCGGGCCGACACCCTGCGTGGTGTGGATGGTGGGCGGCGGGATGATCGTGATCGACGGCGTCTCGACCTGGTCGTGCTGGTCCTCCTGCCACTGCGTCGAGTCGGGGCCCCACGGGTAGCGGATGTGGTGCACGAAGTCGCCCTTGACCGCCATCGAGACCTGCTCGAAGTCGTCGTGGTAGTGCGGCGACAGCTTGAACTTGTCGCGCGGCGCCGGCTCCTCGGCGAGGAAGTTGATCATCATCGTGGTGGTGCGGAAGATGCGTCCGAACCGGCCCTGCACGATGGGGGTGTCCGCCAGCTTGTAGACACGGAGCTTGAAGCCGCCCACCGGGTCGGGCCACGGCACGAGCGGCGCGTGGCGGGCATCCGGCACCTCGTAGGCGCCCTTGTTGAACGACTCCTCCACCAGGTCCTCGGAGAGGATCGAGAGGATGCGGATGATCGGCCCGTCGCCCAGCGCCTCGATCACGCTGTCCCCGGGCGGGATGACGACGAACGCCTCCTCGTCCACGTCGACGGTCTCGGAGCCGGCGGTCACGCGGATCGGCGCGCTCTCCGAATACATCAGCACGGTGTACTCGTCGACCTGGCCGGTGCGCGGGAAGGTGTCGCCCTTCTTCGCGTCGGTCCAGCTCACGATCATCGTGGCGGTGCGGGCGATCCAGGTCTTGCTGCCGTTGGGGGCCGTCTCGGTGGCCGGCAGCTTGTGGAACTCGATCCACTGGGCCGGCTTCACGGGCGTCGACGGGTCGACGGTGGCGGCGGGTGCCGCGGCCGGCGTCGCCAGCTGCGAACGGATGTCGTCTTTCGCGTACATGGTCATGTTCTGCTCGTTCTTCTTCCTTGGGTTGCGAATGTTCTAGAGAGTCGTCGTCGCGCCCTTGAGCGCGAGCAGCCGCCGGGCGTCTGCCGGGGTCGCGATGGTGCGCCCCATGTCCTCCACCACCGCGCGGATCTTCTCGACCTGCTGGGCGTTGCTCGTGGCGAGCTCGCCCTTGCCGATCCACAGGCTGTCCTCGAGCCCGACGCGCACGTGCCCGCCCAGCCACGCGCTGTGCGTGCCGAACTGGAACTGGTTGCGGCCGGCCGCGAAGGCCGAGAACTGGTAGTCGTCGCCGAAGAGCTTGTCGGCGATGGCGACCATGTGGGTGAGGTTCTCGTGGTCGGCGCCGATGCCGCCCAGGATGCCGAACACGCCCTGGATCATGAACGGCGGCTTGGCGAGCCCCCGGTCCACGAAGTAGGCGAGCGTGTAGAGGTGCCCGATGTCGTAGATCTCGTACTCGAAGCGGGTGCCGCCCGCGCCGAGGTGGGTGAGGATGTACTCGATCTTGTCGAAGGAGTTCACGAACGGGTTGCTGTACGTGTTGAGCACGTACTGCTTCTCCCAGTCGTGCTTCCAGTTCGTCACCTTGTCGGCGATGCCGGAATAGACGAAGTTCATCGATCCCATGTTCAGCGAGGCCAGCTCGGGGCTGTAGCGCTTGGCCCAGGCCAGCCGCTCGTCCATGGTCATCGACGAGGCGCCGCCGGTGGTGATGTTGATCACCACGTCGACCTGGTCGAGGATCTTCGGGATGATCTGGTCGAACACCTCGGCCTCGAACGCCGGGCGCCCGTCGGGGTGCCGGGCGTGGAGGTGGATGACCGCCGACCCCGCCTTCGCGGCCCCGACCGCGGCCTCCACGACCTGCTCGGCCGAGAGGGGGATGTAGTCGCTCTGGCTCGGCACGTTCACCGAGCCGGTGACGGCCGTGGAGATGATGACCTGCGGAGCGTTGAGCATCAGGCCCTCTCGTCCAGGCCGAGGAGGTAGGCCGTGTTTTCGCAGATCATGGTGCGGATGTCCTTCTGGGAGATGCCGTGGTCGAGCAGCTGCCCCACCAGGTAGATGTAGCCGTCCACCGGCAGGGGGTTGCCCTTCTGGCCGAGGTCGGAGTCGATGATGGTGTGCTCCGGGCCGAACTTCTCGATCCAGCCGATGAGCCGCTCGATCGGCCAGCGCGGGGCGGAGACCTGCGGGTGGTACATCGCGATCTCGTGCTCGACGAAGGCGCCCAGGTCGATGGCGGCCTGGATCTCGGCGTCGGTGTCGTTGACGATGAAGTCGGGGTGCTGCAGCATCATGCGCTTCACGCCGTTCTTCTTGGCGTTCTCGAACAGGGCGATCATCGACCGCCCGTCGAGGTGGCCGCTGGCGAGCAGTGCGCCCGCGTCGGCGACCTGCTGGGTGACCTCGTTCGTGGCTGCGGAGACGTTGCCGTCCTCGTCGAAGATCGAGACGACGCTCTCGCGCAGGTCGAGGGCGGCGGCGGGGAAGCCGTCGTCGTGGCTGTGCGCCGCGATGTGCTGGCCGGATGACACGGTCGGCGCCCACACGCAGCGCCCGCCCATGCCGAGGCTCATCGCCACGATGGACGGGTTGATGCCGCCCACCTCGGTGTTGAGGGCGACGCCGCCGTAGACGGGGGTCGGGGCATCCGCCAGCTGGCTCTCCATGGCGAGCAGGTCCATCACGGTGTTGTGGTGGTGCGACTTGACGAGGATGGCCCGCATGCCGATCCTGGCGCCGTCCCAGGAGGCGTCGACGTGGTTCAGTCGGCGCGGGAACGGGCTGGGGCCGGAGTGGCAGTGCAGGTCGACCGTTCCGTCGAGTGCCTCGAGCACTGCATCGCTGGGCGTGAGTGCGTCCTCGGCGACGAACATCGTGAACCTCCTTGTTCGGATTGTGGCGTGCAAATTCATAATATGGGCGCGGCCCGTTCGTGTCTACTCGGGCGAGCCGCGCGTCCCTTATGTGGCCATTGTGCGCCCGATCGCGATAAAGACGGGCGAAAATGCCCGAAATTCCGGGGATGTCCGCGGCGAAACCGACGACTCGCCGACAATCGGGGGCGCCGTCTTGTCGCGCGACACGAGCCGGCGTTAGTATCCGGATTGTGAAGTTCATGATTGCAGAATGAACAACGACCCGCTTTACTGAGATTGACAAGAGTCGAAATCACCATCGACAGAAAGCGACAATGATGTCCCGAATCACACCGAAACGACTGCTGGCGCTCACCGCCGCGGTCGCCACGGTCGGCCTCCTCGCAGCATGCTCCGGAGCCGGCACCGCCACCCCCACCAAGTCGGCGTCGGCCGGCGCGGAGGACACCACCCCCGTCACCCTCTCCTATGTCTCCTACGGCGGAACGGGCCAGCAGGCACAGATCGACGCCTGGCAGAAGCCCTACACCGCGCTCCACCCGAACGTGACCTTCGCGAACACCTCGCCGCCCGACCCCGCACAGGTCAAGGCGCAGGTCTCGACCGGCCAGGTGCAGTGGAACATCGTCACGACGGCGCCGTACCTCGCCGCGCAGAACTGCGGCACGCTCTACGAGCACCTCAACATCCCGAACCTGGACAAGAGCCAGTTCTCCCCGGGCACCATCGGCGACTGCTACGTCACCGACTTCAAGTACTCGCTCGTCTTCAGCTACAACGCGGACAAATGGCCCGACCCGGCGACCGCGCCGAAGACGCTCTCCGACTTCTTCAACACCAAGAAGTTCCCGGGCAAGCGCGGCGTCGTGCCGACCGTGCAGGACGGATTCCTCGAGACCGCGCTCCTCGCCGACGGGGTCAAGGCCAAGAACCTGTACCCGCTCGACGTGACCCGCGCGCTGAACGAGTGGGACAAGATCAAGTCCGACACGATCTTCGCGGCCAACCCCGGGGCACTGCTGCAGGCCGTGACCTCCAAGCAGGTCGACATGCAGATCCTCGTGCAGGCCCGCACCCAGGCCGTGCTCGATGCGGGAACGAACATCAAGCCGGTCTGGGACCAGACGGTCACCAGCATCGACGGCCTCGCCATCCCGAAGGGCTCGCCCAACAAGAAGGCGGCGGAGGAGTTCATCTCCTTCCTGCTGCAGCCCACCCAGTCGGCCAAGATGGCGTCGCTCGCCGGCGTGGCGCCGTCGAACCTCAAGGCGGTGCCCACCTACACGGCGCACGGCAACGAGATCAACGCGTTCGGCAAGGCCAACACCGGAACGAACGTGCAGGCATCGGCGAGCTACTGGGGCAAGAACTACAACCAGATAGCCGCTCAGGTGACACAGTGGTTGAACGGCTGAACTGAGCACTGACAGGCTCGTGCCGTGCCGCCGGATGACCACCCGGCGGCACGGCACGGAACAGTCGCAATACCCACCCCGACGGCGTCGTCAGGCGCCGGAGCATCACGCACAACGAGGAGCGTAATGAGCACGACGAGTGCAACGACCGAACGGACCGACGCTGGCACGCGCCTGCAGGGCACCCGCATCGGCCTGGACAACATCTGCAAGGACTACGGCGGGGCGGCGCCCGCCGTCGACGGCATCAGCCTGACCGTCGAGCCGGGCGAGTTCATGACCCTCCTCGGGCCGAGCGGATCGGGCAAGACCACCACCCTCAACCTCATCGCCGGGTTCGAGACGCTCACCTCGGGCACGATCACGCTCAACGAGCATGAGGTCTCGCGGCTCCCCCCGCACAAGCGCAACCTCGGCATGCTCTTCCAGAGCTACGCGCTCTTCCCCCACATGACCGTCGCGCAGAACGTGGCCTACCCGCTCCGCGAGCGCAAGATGCCGAAGGCCGAGATCGACCAGCGCGTGCGCCAGGTGCTCGAGCTCGTGCAGCTCACCGGCCGCGACGACAACTTCCCCGCCCAGCTCTCGGGCGGCCAGCAGCAGCGCGTGGCGCTCGCCCGCGCCATCGTGTTCGAGCCGCGGGCCCTGCTGCTCGACGAACCGCTGGGTGCGCTCGACCGCAACCTGCGGGCGGCGCTGCAGGCGGAGATTCGCCGCATCCACCGCGAGGTCGGCGCCACCTTCGTCTTCGTGACGCACGACCAGGAGGAGGCCATGAACCTCTCCGACCGCATCGCGCTGTTCAACTCGGGCCACATCGAGCAGGTCGGCACCCCCGAGTCGCTCTATGTCGCGCCCGAGACCCTGTTCGCCGCGCAGTTCTTCGGCGACTCGAACGTCTTCCCGCTGGGCGAGGGCCCGGTAACCGGCGCCGTGCAGTGGTCCAGCCACAGCTGGTCCGTCGACCCGGCGACCGTCTCCGGCCGCGCGCGCGAGCTCGACGGCTCGACAGCGCTCATGGTGCGGCCCGAGGGCATGGAGCTCGCGGCCGGCGAGAAGGATGTGCCGGTCGGCGCCAACTTCGCCCGCGCGCGCGTGCACGACATCGAGTACATGGGGTCGTACCGCACCGTGCTCATCGACTTCGACGGCGGCACCAGCACCGCGGCATCCCGCGGCAAGGTGCGCGTCGAGGCGCTCACCACCGACGTCTCGGTCGGCGACGACCTCGTGGCCTGGTGGCGCCCGTCGGCGCAGCGGATCGTGGCTGCATGATCGGCGACGACCTGGACAAGACCGTCGCGTCCGCGGCCGAGGCGGTCGCCGACATCCCGGCCGGCTCGTCGCTCGCGGTCGGCGGTTTCGGGGTCTGCGGGGTGCCGGCCGTGCTGATCCGGGCGTTGCTGGAGCAGGGCGCCGACGGCCTCGACATCGTCTCGAACAACGCCGGCCTGGATGATGTCGGCCTCGGCCTGTTGCTCCGCGCCCACCGCGTGCGCCGCATCACCGCGTCCTACGTGGGCGAGAACAAGGAGTTCGAGCGCCAGT
Source organism: Microbacteriaceae bacterium (assembly GCA_025463615.1). The sequence continues at coordinate 10,372 of JAODAU010000048.1, forward strand.
TCCTCTCCGGCGAGCTCGAGGTCGAGCTCACGCCGCAGGGCACGCTCGCCGAGAAGCTGCGGGCCGGTGGATCGGGCATCCCGGCCTTCTACACGCGCGCGGGCGCCGGCACCTGGGTCGCCGAGGGCGGCATCCCGTGGCGCTACTCCCCCGACGGCTCGATCGCGGTCAGCTCCCCGGCCAAGCGCCAGGAGAGCTTCACGCTCGGCGGCGTGGAGGCGGAGTACGTGCTCGAGAACTCGATCGTCACCGACTACGCGCTGGTGCGCGCCCAGGTGGGCGACCGGCACGGCAACCTCGTGTTCCACGAGAGCGCCCGCAACTTCAACCCGGTGGCCGCGATGGCCGGCCGGGTGACGATCGCCGAGGTCGAGCGGCTGGTCGAGCCCGGCGACATCCCGCCGGACGCCGTTCACCTGCCCGGCATCTTCGTGCACCGCGTGGTCGAGCTCTCGCCCGACGAGGCGCGCGACAAGCCGGTGGAGAAGCTCACGACGAAGGGGGCGACCCGATGACCGACACGACACCGCTCACCGGCCTCACGCGCGCCCGGATGGCGGCCCGCGCGGCCGAGGAGCTGCGCCACGACACCTACGTGAACCTGGGGATCGGGCTGCCGACCCTCATCCCGAATCACGTGCCCGACGGGGTCACCCTCGTGCTGCACTCGGAGAACGGGCTGCTCGGCGTGGGCCCGTACCCCGAGGCGGATGCCGTCGACCCCGACCTCATCAACGCCGGCAAGGAGACGGTCACCGTGCTCCCCGGCGCCGCCTTCTTCGACTCCGCCGCCAGCTTCGGCATGATCCGCGGCGGCAAGGTCGACGCGGCCGTGCTCGGCGCGATGCAGGTCTCGGTGGCCGGCGACCTCGCCAACTGGATCATCCCCGGCAAGATGGTCAAGGGCATGGGCGGGGCGATGGACCTGGTGCACGGCGCGCGCCGG
>JAODAU010000060.1 GCA_025463615.1 Microbacteriaceae bacterium
CGTGCGCAGCGACTCGGACATGTTCACCCTCGGCTACTCGTTCCGCCCGTGGACCGACGCGAAGGCGATCGCCGACGGCGACTCGATCCGCGAGTACATCCGCGACACCGTCGCCGACGAGGGGCTCGAGCCGCATATCCGGCTCAACACGCGAGTGGTGAGCGCCGAGTGGTCGAGCGCGGCGTCGCGCTGGACGGTGACGGCGGTGCGGACATCCGATGCCGAGTATGTCGGCGAAGCGGGCGAGACCGTCACCTTCACCTGCTCCTTCCTCTCCGTCTGCTCGGGCTACTACCGCTACGACGAGGGCTTCAGCCCGGCCATCCCCGGCGCCGAGGAGTTCGCCGGCACCATCGTGCATCCGCAGCACTGGCCGGCCGACCTCGACTACGCGGGCAGGAACGTCGTGATCATCGGCAGCGGAGCCACGGCCGTCACGCTCGTGCCCACGCTGGCGAAGACCGCCGCCCACGTGACGATGCTGCAGCGCTCTCCCACCTACATCGCGCCCGTGCCGTCCAAGGACAAGAACGCCGACCGCCTGCGCAGGATGCTGCCCGCCCAGCTCGCTTACGACCTGGTTCGCGTGAAGAACGTGGGCTACTCGATGTTCACCTACCAGCTCAGCCGTCGGCGCCCCGAGCTGATGAAGTCGATCCTGCGCAAGGCCGCCGTCGCCCGCCTGCCGGAGGATTTCGACGTTGACCTGCACCTCGCCCCCACCTACAACCCGTGGGACCAGCGGCTGTGCGCCATCCCGGATGCCGACCTGTTCCGCGCGATCAGCCGCGGTTCCGCAGACATCGTCACCGACCGCATCGAGCGGATCACCCCCGACGGCGTCGCCCTCGGCTCGGGTCGCACCCTCCCCGCCGACGTGATCGTCACGGCCACCGGCCTCAACATCCTCGTGATCGGCGGCATGACGCTCTCGGTCGACGGGCGGCCCGTGGATGTCGCGCAGACCATCTCCTACAAGGGCATGATGCTCTCCGGCGTGCCCAACTTCTCCCTCACGATCGGTTACACGAACGCCTCCTGGACCCTCAAGGCAGACCTCGTGGCGCGCTACGTGACGCGCCTGCTCGACTACATGGACCGCCGCGGGCTGGCCACCGTCACCCCGTCGGCGCCCGAGTCGGTGCGGTCCGGCGAGCTCGCGTCGCTGATCGACCTCGACGCCGGGTACATCCGGCGGAGCCTCAGCACGCTCCCCCGGCAGGGCGCGAAGTCGCCGTGGCGGCTGCGGCAGAACTACGTGCGCGACTTCGTGCGCCTGAGGCTCGGCAGCATCACCGACGATGTGACGTTCGGGCGGCGCGGTGAGCCGATCCTGCACGAGGACCCGCTCGAGCTCCCCGGCAGCGCCATGCTCGAGGTGGACGGCGTGACCCTGCGGTACCGGGTCACCGGGTCGGGTTCGCCCGTGCTGCTGCTGCACGGCATCGGCCAGAGCCTCGACGACTGGACCGAGCAGCACGACCGCCTCTCCGCCGCCCACACCGTCTACAGCCTCGACCTGCCCGGGTTCGCCTTCTCCGAGCGGCTGCCCGGCGACGCGACGCTGGCGAAGCTGGCCGGCATCCTGCCCGCGTTCCTCGACGCGCTCGGCGTCGGCGGGCCGGTCGCCGTGGTCGGCAACTCCCTCGGCGGCGCTGTGGCCATGACGTTCGCCGCGGAGCACCCGGATCGGGTCACCGCGCTGGTGCTCGCCGACAGCGCCGGGTTCGGGCAGGAGGTCACTGCGGTGCTGCGGCTGCTGGCGATCCGGCCGGTCGCGGCGGCGCTGATCCGGCCGAACCCGAAGAACTCGGCGCGCACGGTGAGCTCGCTGTTCTACGACAAGGCGCTGGCGACGGATGCCCGCATCCGACACTCCTACGCCCTCTCGCAGCGACGGGCGCACTCGCAGACGCTGCTCGATGTGGCGCGCGACCTCGGCACGTTCCGCGGGGTGAGCCCGGAGTGGCGTGCGGCGCTGCTCGCGCGGGTGCAGCGGCTCGGCATCCCCACGCTCGTGGTGTGGGGCGACCACGACCACATCCTGCCGTCCGCGCACCTGCAGGCCGCCGTCGCGGCGCTGCCGCACGCGGAATCGCACGTGTTCGAGAAGACCGGGCACATGCCGCAGATCGAACGGCCCGACGAGTTCGCCTTGCTGGTCGACGACTTCCTCACCCGCTCGGCGACCGCCGTGGCGACAGCCGACGCAGGAGAATCATGACCGACATCAAGAACGTGACAGTGCTGGGAACCGGCGTGCTCGGTTCGCAGATCGCGTACCAGGCCGCGTTCCACGGCTACGCGGTGACCGCGTACGACATCTCCGACGAACTGGTCGAGAAGGCGCACGCGCGCTTCTCGCAGCTGGCCGGCATCTACGTCGCCGACCACGTCGTCGGCGCCGAGGACGGCGGGGCGGATGCCGCGCTCGCCAACATCCGCGTGACCGCCGATCTCGCCGCCGCCGTCGCCGATGCCGACCTGGTGATCGAGGCCGTGCCCGAGAACCTCGAGATCAAGCGCGCCACCTACGAGAAGCTTGCGGCGGTCGCGCCCGAGAAGACCATCTTCGCCACGAACTCGTCGACGCTGCTGCCGAGCGACCTGAAGGCATCCACCGGTCGGCCTGACCGCTTCCTGGCGATCCACTACGCGAACAACGTGTGGCGCTCGAACACCGCCGAGATCATGGGCACCGCAGACACCGACCCGGGCGTGTTCGCCTCGGTCGTGGAGTTCGCGAAGGGCAGCGGCCTCGTGCCGATCGAGCTGCACAAGGAGAAGGCCGGGTACGTGCTCAACACGCTGCTCGTGCCGTTCCTGAACGCGGCGGCCGAGCTGCTGGTCGGCGGCTACGCGGATGTCGAGACCGTCGACAAGACGTGGCGCATCAGCACCGGCTCGCCCCTCGGCCCGTTCCAGATCTACGACATCATCGGGCTGACCACGCCGTACAACATCGCGAGCGCGAACCCGGCGCCGGCATCCCAGGCGTTCGCCGCGTTCCTCCAGGCCAACTACATCGACAAGGGCAAGCTCGGCGTCTCCACCCGCGAGGGCTTCTACCGGTACTGATCCCCGTCCCCCGGGCGTAACTCCTGCAGAAACCGTCGGCGACGCTTTGTGCCCGCGGATTTGCCCGGGTTGGCGTCCGGCAGCAGGAGTTATGCACGGATGGGTCAGGCGGGGGGCGCTTTGCCCGGGCGCACGGCGGCCGTCTCCGCGACGTCGATGCGGGTGGTGTGCTCGTCGACCTCGGTGGTCGTGATGCGGGGCGCGGCATCCGCCTCGGTCGACTTCGGGGCCGTCGTCAGCTGGTCGTGCCGCTTCTCGTCGAGGCTGCGCTCGTCGTCCTGGTCTGCCATTCGTGCGCTCCTTTAGGCAGGAACGTAACCCGTTAGCCCCCGCTGTCAATGGGTTGCCCGCGCGCCCGGGTCGCACGACATTGGTAGCTGCGGCCCGCACCATTCGGACCTGCCAGGAAGGTCAGGATGTACGCGGAAACGACCCGCCCAGCGAAGCTGCTGGTCGTGGACTACTTCAGGCTGTGGAACACGGGCGACCTCGCCCTCGCCGAGGGCCTGATCGCGCCCGGCTTCGTCAACCACGCCGACCCGAGCGTCACCGACACCGAGACCCTGCGCGACGCCGTCGTGCGCATGCGAACGGATGACCCGGCCCTCCACGTCTTCGTCGACGCCCTGCTCGGCGGGCGCGGCATGGTCACCGCGGTCGGACGCGTGGTGCGCGGTCGCGCCGGTGAACCGGCGGTGGTGAACACCGTGTGGACCTTCCGCATGGACGGCCCGATCGCCGAGATCTGGCGCCACCGGGACGCCCCGGTCGCGGCCGAGCGCACGGCCTGAGGACGCGCCGGCGCTGAACGCCGGCTAGCGCAGCGCGGCCACCAGCAGCGGGCGCCAGTCGTCGCCGGCATCCACCAGTCGGTGGGTCTCCGGGTCGAACAGGGCGAAACCTGTCGAGCTCTTCACCACGCGCAGCAGCGGCAGCCAGAGCTTGTCGTCGTGGCTGCTCAGGATGGTCCAGGCGGTGTCGTTGAGACCCTGCAGCACGAAGGCCTCGCCGGCAAGGTCGAACGTGGTGCGCTCGCCCACTGCGGGCAGCTCGAGGGAGTCGAGGGAGGTGTCGATGACGGGCATGTGGCGAGCCTAAGCGGCGCCTCCGACGCCGCGCGATTCTGCCGGGAGGGGTGGCCAAATCGCGATCGGGGAGCTATATTCCCGCCCCACCTTGACTTCAAGCGCTTGAAGTATGTTCTGCTCGTCTCATGACATTGATGACCATCCAGGACGCGTCCCAGCGCAGCGGGCTCAGCGAACCGACCCTGCGCTACTACGAGGAGGTCGGGCTCGTGGGCCCGATCGGGCGCGACGAGAGCAGCGGCCACCGCCGCTACAGCGAGCAGGACGTCGACACGCTGCAGGCGCTGGCCTGCCTGCGGGCGATGGGGGTCGGCATCCAGGACATGCGCACCTACCAGGCCAACCGCGCGCTCGGCCACGCCGCCGCCGGCGACCAGCGCGACCTGCTGCTGCGGCACGCCGACCGCATCGCGGGCGAGATCGAGACGCTGAAGGTGCACCTCGAATACCTGCGCGCCAAGTCCGAGCTCTGGGACGCCCGCGACCGGCAGGATGCCGTGGCCGAGGCCGAGGCGCACCTGCGCGTCGAACAGATGCTGCCCGACCTCGAGGCGGTGCTGCGATGAGCACGGTGCTCGTGACCGGCGGATCCGGCTACCTCGGCTCGCGCCTCATCGCCGACCTGCTGCTCGACGGGGCCGCGGTGCGCACGACCGCGCGGTCCCTCGACGGCGAAGCCGGCATCCGGGAAGCCGTGCGCCGCGGCGGGGCGGATGACGCGGCCCTCGAGGTCGTCGCCGCGAGCCTCACCTCCGACGACGGCTGGGCGGATGCCGTGGCGGGCGTCGACGACGTCTACCATGTGGCCTCCCCCATGATCCAGACCGCGAACCCGGACGAGGTGGTCGTCCCCGCGCGCGACGGCGCCCTCCGCGTGCTGCGCGCCGCCCGCGATGCCGGCATCCGCCGCGTGGTCATGACCTCGTCGTTCGCGGCGATCGGCTACTCGCCGAAGCCGGTGCGCGACTACACCGAGGACGACTGGACCGACCCGGCCACCCCCGGCCTCGCCGCGTACCCGCTGTCGAAGGCGGTCGCCGAGCGCGCCGCCTGGGACTTCATCGAGCGCGAGGGCGGGGACACCGAGCTTGTGGTCATCAACCCCACCTGGATCGCCGGCCCGACCCTCACCGCCGACGCGCGCTCGTCGCTGCAGCTGTTCCAGGCGATGCTCACCGGGCACATGCCGGTCGTGCCCCGCCAGCGCTTCGGACTCGCCGACGTGCGGGACGTCGCGCGGCTGCACATCACCGCGATGGCCACTCCCGAGGCCGCCGGAAAACGGTACCTCGCGCTGGCGGATGGCCCGACGGTCACGTTCCTCGATGTGGCGAACGTGCTGCGCGAGAAGCTCGGCGCATTCGCGGAACTCGTGCCCACCGAGGAGGCACCCGGCGAGGAGCCGGCGCCCCTCGTCATCCACAACGATCGGGCCAAAACCGAGCTCGGTTTCGCGCCGCGGCCGGCCGAGACCACCATCGTCGAGACGGCGGAGAGCCTGCGCGACCTCGGCCTGCTCGGGTAATTACCCCCCGTTCTGGGTGCACGAAGGGTGTCCCCCTTTATGCGGACATCGGGTAACGTCACTAGTGCGTTGCGAGACCCGAATCCCGCGGCGCGCACTTCTGGACATCCCGGTCGCAACTTTTCCCCCGAAGCCGACCGCTGCGGATGTTCGGATGTCACTGCAGACACAACCCCCGCACGTGTCTGTGTGCGGGGGCCGACGCGATCGCCTCCGTGATCCGCTGTCGTGCCCCCGCCCCCTCTTTGGGGGCTTTTATGCCCCGGACACCTCCGACATACTCGTAGTAACGAGTGGCATCGGGGGATGTCCCATCTCGTTTCGGGTAACGGTGCTGGGTCCGCTTCGGGTAGCGGACCCGCACCGCCCAACTCCCCTTCGTGGGTAGAGTCGGGCCATGCCCGCCATCCATCACTCCGTCATCGTCGTCAGCGACCTGGATGCCAGCCTGCGTTTCTATCGCGACGGCCTCGGTCTCGACGTGCTCGTCGACCGCCAGGTCGAGGGCGACTGGCCGGGACTCTTCGGCGCGCCGAGCCGTTCGCTTCGCGCGGTGTTCCTCGGTCGCGCGGGCGTGCCCGACGACTACGCGGGCGTGCTCGAGCTGAACGTGCTCGACGGCGAGGTGCCCGCTGCACCCGCAGACGGCCCGCGCACCGGACTCTTCATGCTCTCCTACTACGTGGATGTGGAGGCCACGCTGGCCAGACTTGCGGATGCCGGCCTCGGCGGCACCCCGCGCCGCATCGAGCAGCCCACCCCCAACGGCGCCATCACGATCGCCACGGTCACGGACCCCGACGGGGTCACGATCCTGCTGACCCCGGGGTCGATCACGCAGAGTCGCTAGAAGCGGAGGGCGTGGGATTCGAACCCTATCTGGACCCATTCGCTACGGAGTTGGGTAGTCGGAATCCCCGAAATCTAGGGCGTCTGGGGTCACGTGGTCTTGTTTGAATCATGACGGTACTGGCACGTATGTGGGCAGAATGTGGGCAGCGGGAGGGGTACTCCACCTTCCCCCCACCCTCCCCATTGACCGCTTCACGTTCTGCCTCTCCCTGTGCGCGCGAGTCTGGGAGAAGTGAAATCACGGGGCCGGAGTGCCATTTCGACTAGCGGCAGACTCGATCTCATGGGCAAGCTGGTTAGCTTTCTTGGTGCCCAAGCGGCGCACCTCGGTTGCAGCCTGGCGGGCCAGTAAAGCAAGTGCTATGAAGTCCTCCTCGAGCTTCCGAAGCTTCATGTCAGACGAAACGGCGGCAGCTCCGCACCAGTCCCGAAGACAGTCCAGTTCGGCAACGTCGATCGGGTTTCGAAACTTCTCAAGCATCGCCGAGATCTCCGCTGGACGCTTGTAGTAGTAAGCCACCTCGTACTGGCGCGCGAGGTCAGCGAGGTGTTCGCGGTGGTCCAGTTCCCTTGCATCGACGTAGCGGAGCACCCGGTCTGGATGCAACTCCGCGAGTCGCCGGGCGACAGCCTTGGTCAGACCCCATCTGAGGTGCAGCTTGCCCTCCTCCATGAACGCGCCAGCGGATTCTGTCAGTCTCGACGCTGGCCACCCCAACTTGCTTGAGAGAGCTTCCACATCGCCAACGACACCTATGCCCATTGCGCCGTTGTAGTAGAGGTCCGCGATCTCAGGTCGAAGGGTGCTCCAAAAAACCTGCTGCGCCGCGTCACGCTCAGCAGAGTCGGGGCGTCCGTCAGCTTCAACATTCGCCCATTTGGCTTCTTCACATTGGAACTGGACCCGGTCAGCCCAAAGGGCCTTCAAGCGGCCCGCGGGAACCCACTCCGCGTCTCCACCGCGCTCATCCGCTTGATATTCGACCCTCGCACGTGGTGGGTACTTCTCACGAATCGCAATAACGACAACTTCTTCGAGCGGCATCCCGCGGTTCTGCCTGTATGCCCAGCGCTCGCCAATTTCCATGCCGACGATCAGAGCTGCTTCGAGATTCGCAGCGCTAGATGAGGTGTGGGGTCATGATTGCAGCCAGTCGACTATGTTCTGTGGCAGATTGACAAAAGCAGCGGGCTTGCTGGTGATGTCCACAACATAGAATTTGTCATTCTTGTCCGAGATGGCTGACATCTCATTCACGATTTGCAGCGCAGTTTTCGAGCTGGTGACTGCCCAAGTGCTTCTCAATATCTCGGCGTAGCCGCCCAAAGACTTGATGTAGGCAATGACCGACTCGTAATCCTGACCGGGGCTGATGAGGTCGTAATTGATCAAATACAGAGTCATGCCCGCTCCTTTGCGGCATTGTGGTTTGAATCACTCTTGGCTGCACGATATCGACCCCAGCCACGCGTGTATACGCTCCCATTTCGGGGGCGCGTGGACAGGTACCAGTACGAGATGCGTGACAGGCTGCGGTGATCGCGACA
>JAODAU010000074.1 GCA_025463615.1 Microbacteriaceae bacterium
AAGGGCGCGCTGCCCGACCACTACGAGATTCAGGCGTGGGCGCGCGGGCAGGTCAAGCAGGAGCTGGTGAAGCTCGGCTGGCCGGCCGAGGACCTCGCCGGGTACACGCCCGGCACCCCCCACGCGATCTCCCTCGACACCACCGAGTGGGCGCTGCGCGAATACCAGAACCAGGCGGTCGCCAGCTTCGTGGACGGCGGATCGGGTGTCGTCGTGCTCCCCTGCGGCGCGGGCAAGACCCTCGTCGGCGCGGGCGCGATGGCGAAGGTGGAGGCGACCACGCTCATCCTCGTCACCAACACCGTCTCGGCGCGGCAGTGGCGCAGCGAGCTGCTGCGGCGCACCAGCCTCACCGAGGACGAGATCGGCGAGTACTCGGGCCAGGTCAAGCAGATCAAGCCGGTGACGATCGCGACGTACCAGATCCTCACGGCGAAGCGGAAGGGCGACTACGCCCACCTCGCCCTGCTCGACGCACTCGACTGGGGTCTCGTGATCTACGACGAGGTGCACCTGCTGCCCGCGCCGGTGTTCAAGCTCACCGCCGAGCTGCAGGCCCGCCGCCGCCTCGGCCTCACGGCGACGCTCGTGCGCGAGGACGGCCGCGAGGGCGACGTGTTCAGCCTGATCGGCCCGAAGCGGTTCGATGCCCCGTGGAAGGAGATCGAGGCCCAGGGCTTCATCTCGCCGGCATCCTGCTTCGAGGTGCGCATCGACCTGCCGCAGCAGGAGCGGCTCGAGTACGCGGCGTCGGCCGACGACGAGCGCTACCGCCTCGCCGCGACCGCGCCCGCGAAGCTCGGCGTGGTGCGCGAGCTGGTGGCGAAGCACGAGGGCGAGCGGATCCTGGTGATCGGTCAGTACCTCGACCAGATCGACGAACTGGCGGAGGCGCTGAGCGCCCCGAAGCTCACCGGCGCGACCCCGATCGAGGAGCGCGAGCGGCTGTACCAGGAGTTCCGCGAGGGAACGACGAAGGTGCTCGTGGTGAGCAAGGTGGCCAACTTCTCGGTGGACCTGCCGGAGGCGACCGTGGCCATCCAGGTCTCCGGATCGTTCGGCTCGCGCCAGGAGGAAGCGCAGCGCCTCGGCCGCCTGCTGCGCCCGAAGGAGTCCGGGCTGCCGGCCAACTTCTACACCCTGGTCGCCCGCGACACCGTGGACCAGGATTTCGCCCAGAACCGCCAGCGCTTCCTCGCCGAGCAGGGCTACAGCTACACCATTCTCGACAGCGATAGCCTCGAGGCCGCGTAGCAGTTCGACGGCTCAGAGCAGGTAGCTCAGCAGCAGGGCGCCGTCCGCGGTGAAGACCTGGTCCAGCCGGGCGTGCGCCGGAGTCGCGAGCGGGCCCGACGTGATGCGCGGCGAGTCGCCAGCGACGACGAGCGGGCTCACCGTGAGCCGGAGCTCGTCGACGAGCCCGGCTGCAAGCAGCGAGCCGAACAGCGACGGTCCGCCCTCGTTGAGCACGACGTCGAGCTTCCGGTCGCGCAGTGCGTCGAGCGCCACCCGGAGGTCGATGGATTCCTCGCCCGCAACGATCACGTCGGCGAGCCCGTCGAACGCGCTCGCGTCGCGCCCGGCCTTCGTCACGATGATGGGGGTGACCGGGGCATCCGTGAAGATCGGCGACGCCGGGTCGAGGTCGAGGCGACCCGACACGATCACAAAGACGGGGTGCGGCGGCATCCCGTGCTCAACCCGCCAGGCCACCGACTCGTCGCTCACGCGCAGCGCCGTGTAGCCCTCGGAGCGCACGGTGCCCGCGCCGACCAGCACGGCATCCGACACCCGCCGCAGCAGCTCGAACGAGCGTTTGTCCGCGTCGTTGCCGAGGCCGCCGGAGACCCCGCCCACGGTCGCGGCGCCGTCCACGCTGGAGATGAAGTTCACCCGCAGCCACGGGCCCTCCGGCCGGGCGACGAGCTCCTCGTCCGAGACCTCGTCGAGCGGATCGGGCCACAGGCGGTCGATGCGGGTCATTTCTCTCCATGGTTGTGCACGAGCACGGCGGGGTCGCGCAGGCCAAGGATGGCCTCCGTCATCCGCACGGCCGGGACGGTGGCGGCCACATCGTGCACGCGCACGAGCCGGGCGCCCTTGAGGATGCAGGCCACGGCGGCCGCGAGCGACCCCTCCAGCCGCTCGGCCTTGGGCCGGTCGAGCACCTCGCCGATGAAGTCCTTGTTCGAGAGGGCCACCAGCGTGGGAAAGCCGAGCGCCACGACCTCGTCGAGCCGCCGCGTGAGCTCCAGCGAGTGCAGGGTGTTCTTGTTGAGGTCGTGGCCCGGGTCGACGATGATGCGGTCGGGAGCCACCCCCGCGACGGTGGCGATGGCCACGCGGTCGAGGAGGAAGGCGATCACCTCGGTCACGACATCCGTGTACTGGGGGCGGGGCGGTTCGCTGCGCGGCGGTGACATGCTGTGTGTGATCACCAGCGTCGCGTCCGTGGCGGCGACGGTCGCGGCCATGTCGGGGTCGAACAGGCCGCTGGTGTCGTTGATCATGCCCGCGCCCGCCGCGATCGACTGCCGCGCCACCTCGGCACTGAACGTGTCCACCGAGACGACGACATCGGATGCCGCGCGGATCGCCTCCACGACCGGCACGACCCGTTCGAGCTCCTCCTCGAGCGACACCGCGGGCCCGCGCCCGAAGGGCACTCCCCCGACATCCACGAGGTCGGCCCCCGCCGCGGCCGCCGCGAGCGCCGCCTCCACCGCGCGGTCGTGAGCGAAGGTGGCGCCCTGGTCGTAGAAGGAGTCGGGGGTGCGGTTGACGATGCCCATCACGGCCACGCGCCGCTCGAAGTCGAACCCGCGACCCCCGATCCGCGTCGCCATTCAGACGCTCGCCAGGTCGACCGCGGGGTCGACGAGCCGGGCGAAGTCGACGGGCCTGCCGCCGCGGATGAGCTCCTGCACGCGCTCGTTGACGTCCCAGGTGTTGACGTTCATGCCGGCGACGACCCGATCCGCGTCGTCCAGCCAGAAGGCGATGAACTCGAGGCTCGCCGGGTCGCCGCGGTAGGCGATGCGGGCGTCGGCCATGAGCGGCGGGTAGCCGCTGAGCTCCATGCTGAACTCGAACTGGTCGGTGAAGAAGTAGGGGATCTCGTCGAAGATCACGTCCTGCCCGAGCAGCGAGCGCGCCGCGGTGACGCCCTGCGCGCTCGCGTTCGCCCAGTGCTCGTTGCGCATGCGGCGGCCGATCACGGGGTGCATGGCGTTGGCGACGTCGCCGGCGGCCCAGACATCCTCGGTGCCGGTCTGCAGCGAGGCGGCCACCAGGATGCCGTTCTCCACCGCCAGCCCGGCGGTCTCGGCGAGCGCGACCTCCGGGGCCGCGCCCACGCCCGCGACGACCACGTCGGCGTCGAGGTGCTCGCCGCCCTCGAGGGTGGCGCCCGCGGCATCCACGTCGGCCACGGCGCCCTGCAGCAGGGTGACGCCGTTGCGCTCGTGCACGCCCGCGACCAGCCGGCCGAGGTCGTCGCCGAGCGCCTTCGAGAGCGGGATGCCCTGGCCCACCACCGTGACCGTGTTGCCGAGCTTCGTGGCGCTGGCCGCCACCTCCATGCCGATCCAGCCGGAGCCGATCACCACGACCCGCCTGCCGCCCGGCTCGAGCGCCGCGCGCAGCTCCCTGCCCTCGTCGATCGTGCGGAGGTAGTGCACGTGGTCGCCGCCGAACTGCAGCCGCCGGGCGCGGGCGCCGGTGGCGAGCAGCAGCCGCTCGTAGGGGATCTCCTGCCCGGTCCAGAGGGTGACGGTGTGGGCCGCGGCATCCAGCGCGGTCGCGCGCGAGCCGGTCGTGAGCTGCACGTGGTTGTCGTCCCACCAGCTCGCGGGCTGCAGGTAGACCGAATCGATGCCCTGCTCGCCCTGCAGGTAGTCCTTGGAGAGCGGCGGGTGGTCGTAGGGATTGTGGCGCTCGCCGGCCACCACGCGAATGTGGCCGTCGTACCCCTGGGCACGCAGTTCGCCGACCGCGGATGCCGCGGCGCGCCCACCCCCTACGATGACGATCCCCGCTCCTGCCGACATGCGCACCCTCCTCGTTGGGTCACTGCCATTCTCCCCGTCTACGCCCGGAAAACCACAGCCGACGACATGCACAGAAAACATTCAGTCAACGCGCAGATACTGTAAATATGAGTGATGGCCCCAAGATCCTGATCGTCGACGACGAACCCAACATCCGCGACCTCCTGACCACCAGCCTGCG
>JAODAU010000087.1 GCA_025463615.1 Microbacteriaceae bacterium
CTTCAGCGCCGCCTCCGCCTCCGCGGCGTCGCCCGCGGCCGCGCCGCCCTGGTTGGCGAACTGGTCGAAATCAGCCATGCGCGACTCCTTCCGCTCGAACTGCCGCAGGTCGAGCCTAGCCAGCCCCGGAGTTCGGGGCCAGCGCGAAGGGCCGAGCGGGCACGATCAGCCGGCGTCCGGCTGCGCCGAGAACCTCCCGCTCGGGTCGTATTCGGCGCGGGCGGCCTCGAGCCGGGCGAAAATGTCGGCCGGCCAGCTCGCCGGGTACTGGTCGGGGGTCGGATGCCCGGCGAAGTTGATCGTCGTCACCGGCAGCGTCCACGACTCCACGGCGCCCTTCAGCCGGTCGAAGTCGGCGGAGATCTGCTCAGGCGACGCACCCGGGTGGATGATGCCCACCGAGTTGAGCACGAACCGCGCGTCCCTGCCCCCGACCGCGCTGCCCTCGGGCACATCCTGTGCCGTGCGGTCGCCGATGTGCCGCAGCTCCACCGCGACGAGCGTCGACGGCTCGTCCGGCGCGACCGCGCCGACCAGCGCGGTGACGAAGTCGTCGTCGAGCGGGCGGAACGCGAGGCCCATCACCCACGCGGGCGACGGGTCGGTCGGATCGTTGTGGATCAACGCGATCTTGGAGGTCGGCATGTCACCGAGCAGGTCGGAGAGCGGTGTCGCCAGCGCGCGCAGCGGCTCCGCGTTGCGTTCGCCGTGGTGACCGGGGTCCGCGAACCGCAGCGCCAGCAGGGTCTTGCCGCGGAAGGGCGGCGGCACGGTGTCGAGCGGCGGGAAGCGCACGATGGACACCGACGTGGTGACGTCCGCCGGGGCATCCGCGGTCCACGCGATCCAGCCGCGCAGCACCCGCTCGATGTCGGGGGTGTCGATCATGAGGGAGCCGCCGTAGATCTCGGGGAGGTCGACGAGCGCGAAATCCATGCTCGTGACGACGCCGAAGCCCGCCTTTCCGCCGCGCAGCGCCCAGAAGAGCTCCGGATGATGGTCGGCATCGGCCACGACCACGTCGCCCTCGCCCGTGACGACGCGGAACGAACGCACGTAGTCGGAGCTGAAGCCGTGGCTGCGCGCGAGCGGGCCGAGCCCGCCGCCGAGCGTGTAGCCGACGGCGCCCACTGTGGGGGATGACCCGGTGATGGGCAGCAGGCCGTGGGCGCTCGCGGCCTCGACGACGGCGCCCCAGCGCACGCCGGCCCCGATGGTGGCGACGCGGGCGCCCGGATCGATCGAGAGTTCGTCCAGACGGGAGGTGAGCAGGAGCAGCCCGCCGTCGAGCGCGCCCTCCGCGCCGTGGCCGGTGGCCTGGATGTGCACGTGCAGGTGGTGCTGTGCGGCGAACCGCACCGCCTCCTGCACGTCTTCCTCGCTCGCGGCGACCACCACGGCATCCGGATCGTAGGTGGCGGCAAGGTTGGCGCCGGTTGCAGCGGCGGTGATGCCGTCGTCGCCGCGGGCGAGGACGGTGCCCGTGACACGGGAACGCAGTGCTTCGAAATCTGAGGCGGGAATGTCCATGACGCGAGGCTACTGGCGAGCGCCGACGTTCGGCTAGGTCGGCTATCCTGCGTTCGGGACTCGAGGGGAAAACCTGTGACGGAAGCTCAGGAGACGAAGCAGCGCGGCCATCGCAGCGGCTGGCTGTTCGTGCGCGATGTGGTGATCGTGCTCGTCGCCGCGGTGCTCATCTCGATCGTGGTCAAGGCGTTCGTGATCCGTTCGTTCTACATCCCGTCGGGCTCGATGGAGAACACCCTGCAGGTGCAGGACCGCATCGTGGTGGATGAGCTCGTGCCGAAGGTGATTCCGGTGCAGCACGGCGACGTCGTGGTGTTCCAGGACCCGGGCGGCTGGCTCACCGGCGAGACCGCGGTGGCGCCGCCCAGGCCGACCGGCTTCGCGGGCGCCGTCGACTGGGTGCTCACCGTGGTCGGGCTGAGCACGACCGACAGCGACGATCACCTGGTCAAGCGCGTGATCGGCCTGCCCGGCGACCACGTCTCGTGCTGCAACGCGTTCGGGCAGGTGAGCGTGAACGGCATCCCGCTGAACGAGCCGTACATCCTGCCCGAAGCGCTCACCGACCAGCCGAGCCAGTACACGTTCTCGATCACCGTGCCCAAGGACTCGCTCTGGGTAATGGGCGACAACCGCGGCGACTCCCGCGACTCCCGGTTCAACCTCGACGGCCCCACCAAGGGCTTCGTGCCCTACAAGGATGTCGTCGGCCGCGCGTTCGTGATCACCTGGCCGGCCTCGCACTGGACCTGGCTCGACGACTACCCGCACGTGTTCGACGGGGTCACCGGTCGCTGAGGTTCTCGAAGCGGCCCTGGTCATCGCTCCGGCCCCTTCGAGAACATCAGGGACCGCCCTTCGAGAACCTCAGGGACCGAGTAGCTCCAGCACGGCCATCGCCGCGTTGTGGCCGCCGATGCCGCTGACCCCGCCGCCGCGCCGCGCGCCGGCGCCGCAGAGCAGCACGCGGTCGTGGCCCGTGTCGACACCCCAGCGCTGGGCCGGCGTCGAGAGCGGCTCGTCGTCCTCGGCGAACGGCCACGAGAGCGGGCCGTGGAAGATGTTGCCACCGGGCATCGCGAGCGCGTCGGCGAGGTCCGCGGTGGTCTTCGTCTCGAGGCAGGGGCGGCCGGCGGCGTCCGTCATGAGCAGCGGCTCGATCGGCTCGCCGAGCACGCTGCCGAGCGACGCCAGCGCCGCCGTGGTGAGCTCGTCGCGCGAGACGTCGAGGCCGTGCGGGGTGTGCAGGCCGAAGAGGGTGAGCGTGTGCGCGCCGCTCGCTGCGAGCTCCGGCGAGAGGATGCTCGGGTCGGCCAGCGTGTGGCAGTAGATCTCCGCGGGCAGCGGGCTCGGCATCCGCCCCTCCCGCGCCGCGGTGAGCGCGTCGTCGAGCTGCCGGTAGCCCTCGTTGATGTGGAACGTGCCCCCGAACGCCGCCTCCGGAGCGACGGACGCGTCGGCGAGCCGGGGGAGCCGCCGCAGCAGCATGTTGATCTTCACCTGCGAGCCGATCGGCTCGTCGGCTCGCTCGCCCATCAGCCGCGCGAGCACCGCCGGCGCGACCCCCGCAAGCACGACGTCGGCGCCGATCACGCGCCCGCGGTCGCCGTGGATGTAGCCGACCTCCCCGTCGGGCGTCACCGACGTCACCTCGGCGCCCGTCACGATCTCGGCGCCCGCCGCTCGCGCCGCGCGCTCCAGCTCGCCGGACACCGCGCCCATGCCGCCGACCGGAACGTCCCAGTCGCCGGTGCCGCCGCCGATCACGTGGTACAGGTAGCAACGGTTGGCGGCCAGCTCGTGGGCGGAGGCGAGGGTGCCGATGAGCGCGTCCGTGAGCACGACGCCGCGCACCAGGTCGCTCTCGAAGGTGCGCTCGATGACCTCGCCCACCGGGCGCTCGACGAAGTCGTTCCAGGCCGCGGCATCCACCATCCGGCGGGCGTCGGAGCGGGTGAGCAGCGGCTCGCAGACCGTGGGGAACAGGGCGCGCGCGAGGGCGGCGGTGCGCTCGCCGTGGGCGTGCCACTCGTCGGCGGAGGCTCCGATCGAGCGGAAGGATGCCTCGGTGGCCGCCGGGTCGGCGTTGTCGATGAGAAGCCCGCGGTCTGTGCCGGCGACCGGCGTGTATGAGGAATAGCGCCTGCGCCGCAACTCGATCGAGAGGCCGAGTTCGCGGATGATGCGCTTCGGCAGCAGGGACACGAGGTAGGAGTAGCGGGAGAGCCGGGCATCCACCCCCTCGAAGGCGCGCTCGGAGACCGCCGCGCCGCCCACGTGGTCCAGCCGCTCGAGCACGGTGACGGCGAGCCCCGCCTGGGCGAGGTAGGCGGCCGCGACCAGCGCGTTGTGGCCGCCACCGACGATCACGACGCGGCGGGGCGTCACGCGCTCTCGGCCTGCAGGTCGTCGGGCTGCGCGTCCTCGTCGGCGCCGCAGCCGATCGCCTCCACGACGCGGCCGGAGACCGAGTCGAGCACGGCGAGCTCCTCGGCGCTGAGCACCTCGAAGAAGTAGCGGCGGATCGTGGCGCTGTGGCCGCGGGTGGCGCCCAGGAGGGCGCGGCGGCCGGATGCCGTGAGCCCGATCCATGAGCCCCGCGCGTCGGTCGCGCACTCGGTGCGCGACACGAGCCCGCGGCGCTCCATGCGCGTGACCAGGTGCGAGACGCGGCTCTTCTCCCACCCGATCGAGCCGGCGATCGCCTTGATGCGCAGCTGGCGCTCGGGTGCGAAGTCGATGGCCACGAGGATCTCGAACTCGGAGGCGGAGAGGCCGGAGTCGCGCTGCAACTGCAGGTCGAGGGCGCGGTCGAGCTGTCTGCGCATCGAGTAGAACGACCGCCAGACCTCGCGTTCGGCGCCGGAGAGCGCGGGCGTCTCCTCCATCATGCAATTCTATGGCTCAGCCACCGACACGAGGCCGGAAAGCGGCGAAGTCTTGCGCCTGCAGGCCCGGCTGCGCACGACCGTGTCGCCCTCCGGCGGACACGTGCGCGCCACAGCCGCGTACCCTCGAACTATGACCTCGCAGGCCCCCGACGCTCCGCCGCGCACCGACCCCCTGGCGGACGAGACCATCGCCACCGTGCAGCGCTGGCTCGCCGAGAGCAGGGATGTCGCCCCCGACGCCTCCGCCGAGCGCCTCGCCGGCGTGCTCAAGGACCCCCGCGGCCTCGACTTCACCATCGGCTTCGTCGACCGCGTCGTGCGGCCCGAGGACCTCCGCGTCGCCGGGCGCAACCTCGAGACCCTGTCGCGCCAGATCCCGGCGTTCCTGCCGTGGTACATGAAGCGCGCCATCCAGCTCGGCGGCGGCTTCGCCCCGCTCGTGCCGTGGCCCATCGTGCCCAGCGCCCGGGGCGTGCTGCGCAACATGGTCGGCCACCTCATCCTCGACGCCACGCCGAAGCAGCTCGACCGCAGCATCGCCAAGCTGCGCCGCGCCGGCACCCGCCTCAACATCAACCTGCTCGGCGAGGCGGTGCTCGGCGACGAGGAGGCGAACCGCCGGCTCGAGGGCACGCGCGAGCTGCTCGCCCGCGACGACGTGGACTACGTGTCGATCAAGGTCTCGTCGGTGTCGAGCCAGCTCTCGATGTGGTCCTTCGACGAGACGGTCGCGCGGGTGGTGGACCGGCTCACTCCCCTTTACGAGTTCGCCGCGGCATCCGCGAGCCCCAAGTTCATCAACCTGGACATGGAGGAGTTCCGCGACCTGGACCTCACCATGGTGGTGTTCACGCGCATCCTGGAGCAGGCCAAACTCAAGAACCTGGAGGCCGGCATCGTGCTGCAGGCCTACCTGCCCGACGCGCTCGGCGCGCTGCAGCGGCTCACCGACTGGGCCACGCGGCGCCGCCAGGCGGGCGGCGCGGGCATCAAGGTGCGCGTCGTGAAGGGCGCCAACCTGGCGATGGAGCATGTGGATGCCGCCATCCACGGCTGGCCGCAGGCCACCCTCCCGAGCAAGCTCGAGACCGACACCAACTACAAGCGCGTGCTCGACTGGGCGTTCACCCCGGAGCACACGGATGCCGTGCGCATCGGCGTCGCCGGCCACAACCTCTTCGACATCGCGCACGCCTGGCTGCTCGCTCGCCAGCGCCACGTCGACACCCGGGTCGAGTTCGAGATGCTGCTCGGCATGGCCACCGGGCAGGCGGATGCCGTCAAGCGCGACGTGGGCGGCCTCCTGCTCTACACACCGGTCGTTCGCCCCTCGGAGTTCGACTCCGCCATCTCGTACCTCGTGCGCCGCCTCGAAGAGAACGCCAGTCCCGAGAACTTCATGTCCGGCGTGTTCGAGCTCGACGACCCGAAGATCTTCGACCGCGAGAAGCAGCGCTTCCTCGACTCGCTCGACGGCCTCGCCCGCCCGGTGATCGCGACCAACCGCACGCAGGACCGCACCGCGCCCGTGCACACCGAGCCGATCGACACGGCGCCGCGCGAGTTCCGCAACGAACCCGACACCGACCCGTCGATCGCGGCGAACCGGGCCTGGGGGCGCGCAATCCTGGGCCGGGTCGCCGACTCGCGACTCGGAGTCGACGGCATCGCCGCCGCCCGCGTGACCGACGCCGAGACACTGGATGCCCGCCTCGCCGCCGTGCGCACCGCCGGCACCGCCTGGGGCGAGCGC
>JAODAU010000094.1 GCA_025463615.1 Microbacteriaceae bacterium
AGAGCATGGAGGAGGGCCAGGTCACCGTCGATGGCATCACCAGCACGCTCGCCTCGCCGTTCACCGTCATCGCCACGCAGAACCCCGTGGAGATGGAGGGCACGTACCCGCTCCCGGAGGCGCAGCGCGACCGCTTCATGGCCCGCATCTCGATGGGCTACCCCGACGAGGCCGCCGAGCTCGCCATGCTGCATACGCGCGAGACCGCGAGCCCGCTCGAGGATGTCACGCCCGTCGTCTCCACCATGGAGCTGATCGCCATGATCCGCACCGTCCGCGAGGTGTTCGTCTCCCCGCCCGTCGAGCAGTACGCGGTCAACGTGGTGCAGTCGACCCGCCGGGACCCGGAGCTCCGCGTGGGCGCGAGTCCCCGCGCCACCCTGCACCTGGTGCGCGCCGCGAAGGGCCGCGCCGCCCTCGACGGCCGCGACTTCGTGCTGCCGGACGACATCGACGGCCTCGCCGTGGAGGTGCTCGCGCACCGGCTCATCCCCGCAAACCGGCTCACGTCGAACGGCGGCGTCGCAGGCGTCGGGGTGGTCAGCGACATCGTGCGCAGGATCGTCGCCGCGACCCCCGTGCCCCTGACCACCACGGGACCGGCCTGATCCCATGGCAACGCCCGCTCGGCCGCGTCGGACGCGGGTCGCCCGCCCGACCCGCCGCGGGCTGATCTTCGCGATCGGCGGCGTCGTCGCGGGCGGAGCGGCCTACGCGAACGGCCGCACCGAACTGCTCTGGCTCGGCGCCTTCCTCGTCGCGATGCCGCTGGCCGCGTGGCTGTACGTGCGGTTCCGGCCGCTGTCGTTCGCCTCGCACCGCGAGTTCTCGCCGAACATCGTGGCCGCGGGCACGGCGACCGCGGTGTCCGTGCAGCTGCAGAACACGGCAAAGTATGCGAGCCCGGCCGGCCACTGGCGCGACAGCTGGCCGTGGCGACCCTTCGCCAGCGCGCCGGTCGAGGTCGGGCCGCTCGCCGGCACCGAGGCCGGGCGCGTGCAGCCGAAGGCGTTCGCGCGGCTCAAGTACGTCGCGCGCCCGTCGCGCCGCGGGTTCTTCGAGGTGGGCCCGCTCCTCTTCGACTACACGGACCCGTTCGGGCTGGCCGACGGCGCGATCGTTGCGCAGGGCCACGACACGCTCGTGGTGACGCCGGAGCTGGTCGAACTGCCCGAGGGCGCGGTATCCATCGCCGCCGACGAGGGGCCCACCCGGCTGCGGCAGCGCCGCTCGTTCGGCGGCGAAGACGACCTGATGACCCGCGAGTACCGCCAGGGCGACGCCATGCGCCGGGTGCACTGGCGGGCGTCCGCGCACCACGGCGAGCTGATGGTGCGCCAGGAGGAGCAGCGCAGCCATGCCGAGGCGCGGATCGTGCTCGAGACCGTGCGCTCGGCGTACCGGGACGCGCGCAGCTCCGCCGTGCTCGACGAGATCGACAGCGAGACGTTCGAGTGGACCGTCGCATTCGCCGGCTCGCTCGCGCTCTACCTGGCGGAGCGCGGATTCATCGTGCAGGTCGACGAGACCGGTGACAGGCAGCTCGCCCCCCTCGACCAGCCCGACGAGTTCCTCGAGTCGCTGGCGGCCGTGCAGCTCGTCGACCAGCACTCCGACCGCTCGCGACTGCTGTCATCGGGGGCGCGCGGTCGGTCGCAGGGGTCGGCGTTCGCCATCCTGAGCCACTCCGGCAACGCGACCGTGCACCGGCTCGCCGAGCAGCGCCGACGCTTCGACCTGGCCGTCGCGTTCCTCGTCGACCCGTGGCCGTCCCCGCACGTCGACGCGCTGCTGGCGGCGGGCTGGCTCTGCGTGCAGGTGCACCCCTCCGAGTCGATGGACGACGTGTGGCTGCGGGTCGGCGCCGAGCAGGACGTGCTCCGTGACCAGGCCTGAGGCATCCGGCACCCCCGCCGAGCGGGCCGGCGCCTTCACGTCGGTGCGCGCCTGGGGCGGGCGGCGCTCCGCCGAGGACTGGCGCACCAGCCTGCTCCTGCTGCTGCTCATCCTGGTGTCGATCCCCGGGCTGCACTCGATCCTGTCGGGGGCAGGATGGTTCGCCCCGGCCGCCCTCGTCACCATCCTGGTGCTCGGGGCCGCCGCCGCCACCCGCCTGCTCAGCCGGCGCGCGTGGCTGCCGCCGCTCGTGAGCGCGGCCGCGCTGCTGGCCGCGATGACGGCGTTCTTCGCCCCGGCGAGCGCGTTCCTCGCGGTCATCCCCACCGGTGACACGTTCGCCGCGTTCAACCGCCTGTTCGAGGCGGCGGGCGCGTCGATCAACCGGCAGTCGCTGCCGGCGGAGGCCGACACCGGCATCACCTTCCTGATCTGCCTCGGCGTGGGCGGCATCGCCTTCGTGGCCGACCTGCTCGCGATCACTCTGCGGGCGCCGGCGCTCGCCGCGCTGCCGGTGTTCGTGCTGCTGGAGGTGCCGGCATCCGTTCGTCCCGGCAGCACCGACGTGCTCGTGTTCCTCGCCGCGGCCGTGGTCTACCTCGTGCTGCTGCGGGTGGGCAGCAGGCGCGGGCAGGGGCTGCTCTCGCTCGCGCTCGCCGCGGCCGTGATGGTCGTGGCCATCGTGGTGCCGATCGCGCTGCCCGCCGTGGACGACAGCTCGACCCAGGCGGTGGGCGCCGGATCCGGCACGGGCGTGAACCCGGTGCTCTCGCTGGGCAACTCGCTGCGGCAGTCGTCGACCGCGACCGTGCTCAAATACAGCACCGCGTCGGGCAAGGCCGACTACCTGCGCATGGTGAGCATCGTCAATTTCCAGGGCTCGAACTGGGAGCCGGAGAACTTCTCGCTCGATCGCGACAACTCGGTGGCGAAGATCGACCCGCCGCCCGGCCTCACGTCGAAGATCGCGCGCACCAAGGACACCACGACGGTGAACATCTCCACCCTCGCCACGGTCTGGCTGCCGCTGCCGTACCCGTCGACGTCGGTCACCGGGCTCAACGGGTCGTGGTACTTCGACGGCACGGGGCTCGCCGCCCAGAGCCCCGACCACTACACGACCAACGAGAGCTACACGGTCTCGAACCTGCAGGTGACGCCCACCGTCGCGCAGTTGCGTGCGGTCGGGACATCCGTGCCGCAGGGCATGCCCGAGTACCTGCAGGTGCCGCGCGACCTGCCCGCCGTCGTCGGACAGACGGCGCGCCAGGTGGTGGCGGATGCCGGGGCCGTGAGCGACTACGACAAGGCGCTCGCCCTGCAGTCGTATTTCCACGACGGCGACTTCGTCTACTCGGAGACCGCGCCGGTCGAGGACGGCTACGACGGCACCGGCGAGCAGGTCATCGCGAAGTTCCTCGCGGCGAAGTCGGGGTACTGCATCCACTTCGCCTCGGCGATGGCGATGATGGCGCGGGTGCTCAACATCCC
>JAODAU010000115.1 GCA_025463615.1 Microbacteriaceae bacterium
CGACGCGCTCGCCAACGAGATCACCGTGATCGACCACGGCAGGGTGATCGCGCACGACACCCCGCAGGGGCTGAAGCGCCAGGTGGGCGGACAGACCCTGGAGGTGCGCCCGACGTCCGTCGACAGCCTGCCGCGCATCCGGGAGCTGCTCGTCCAGGTCGGCACCCGCGAGCCGGAGCAGCCCGCTCCCGACCTGCTCTCTGTGCCCGTGCACGACGAGACCGCGCTCACCACGGTGGTCGCGGCCCTCGCCGCGGAGCGGATCCCCGTCTCCGAGCTCTCCCTCCGCCTGCCCAGCCTGGACGAGGTCTTCTACTCGCTCACCGGCGCCATCACGAAAGACGAGGTCGCCTGATGATCCGCGACTCCCTCATCCTCGCCAAGCGGACCGTCACCAAGATGTTCCGCAACCCCGAGCAGTTCATCGACGTGACGGTGCAGCCGATCATCATGACCGTGCTGTTCGTGTTCATCTTCGGCGGCGCGATCGCCGGCAACACGGCGAGCTACCTGCCGTTCGCCCTGCCCGGCATCATCGTGCAGACGATCATGTTCACCTCGCTGACCATCGGCGTGAACCTCAACACCGACATCCAGAAGGGCGTCTTCGACAGGTTCCGTTCGCTGCCGATCGCCCGCTCCGCGCCGCTCTTCGGTGCGGTCATGGGCGACATCGTGCGGCACACGATCGCGATCGTCGTCACGCTCGCGTTCGGCGCCCTCATCGGCTTCCGGTTCCACACGCCGTGGTACTGGGTGCTCGGCGCCGTGGTGCTGCTCATCGTGTTCGCCGTGAGCCTCTGCTGGGTCTCCGTGCTGATCGGGATGCTGGCGCGCAGCTCCGGCGCCGTGCAGGGCCTCTCGTTCCTCATCGTGTTCCCGCTCACGTTCGGCTCCTCCACCTTCGTGCCGGCGTCCAAGCTGCCGAGCTGGCTGCAGGGCTGGGTCGCCATCAACCCGGTCACGCACGTGATCGAGGCGATGCGCGGGCTGCTCTCCGGCACGCACTACCTGGCGTCGGGCGAGAACCTGGCCGGGCAGCTGCTCTGGGTGCTGGTCTCGTGCGTGGTGCTCTGGGCGATCTTCTTCCCGCTGGCCACCTGGGCGTACCGCCGCAAGGTCTAGGGGACGAGCTTCCTCAGGTCCTCGAGGGCGGTGGAGCGGGTCGGTGCATGAGCGCCGGCCCGCTCCACTCCCGCGTTCAGGGCGGCGCGTTCGATCTCCACCACCTGCGGGTTGGTCGAGTCGTAGGCGCCGATGATCGCGGTCGACAGGTCGAGCGCGCGCAGCGCCTCGGGCAGGTCGCCGCGCGCCAGCGCCAGCGATCCGACCGTCAGCGCGACCAGCCCGATGATCGGGTGGTCGTGGCTGGCCAGGGATGACTCGACGGCGATGGTGAGGGCGGCCTCGGCGGCATCCAGCTCGCCGCGCCGCAGCCGGACCCCGGCGCGGGCGGTCTCCTCCCAGGCCACGAGCTGGCGCGGCATCATCGGCCAGCTGCTCGCCAGCTCGTCGAACCGGGCCAGGTAGCCCTCCGCCTCGTCGAGGTCGCCGAGCTGCAGGGCGGCGAACATCGCGGTGTTGAGCGACTGCAGGGTCGTGCGCGCGTTGCCGGATGCCTCCGCCTCGGCCAGCAGCTCGGCAACCCGCACGCGCGCCTCGTCATCGCGACCCTGCCGCAGCATGATCGAGATGGCGAGCCCCTGCTGCTGCGCGAGGTCGGTGCTGGAGGTGATGCTGCGCATCTTCGCCGTCGACTCCTCGGTGGCCGCGAAGGCCTCGTCGAGCCGCCCCTCGAGCGTGAGCCACTCGGCGCGCATCTGCAGCGCGAAGGCGAGGCCCCAGATGTCGCCAATCGCCCGGAACTGCTCGGCGGCGATCTCGGACTCCGTGCCCAGGTCGTCCACGTCCCCGCGGTTCTGCGCCATGGCCGCGCGCATCACGTGCAGCACGGCGTTCGGCCAGGGCGCGAGCCCGAGCTCCTCCCCGAGGGGCAGGCGCAGCGTGCCCGCCCACGAGTCGCGACCGCTCATCGAGGAGAAGGCGGCGAGCATCGGCGTGAACAGCTGCAGCAGGTCGTGGGACTCGGCGGTGAAGACGGGGAACGCCTCCGGCGGCAGGGCCGCGAGCTTGCTCGAGATGAACGCCTCGGGCTCCTGCTGCTCCTCGCCGCTGGCTCCCCCGAAAGCGCGCGCGAGCGGCGCGACGAGCGTGAGCACGCGCGCCTCGTCGGTGTCGACGTCAGCCGCGAGCTCGCTCACCGCCTCGAACCAGCCCCGCGCGTCCTCGTTGAGGTCGCGCACGATCCAGTACCAGGCGCAGGAGAGGGCCAGCCGCACGGCGTGCTCGCCGAGGTTCGCGCTCACCGCGTAGCGGAGGGCCGCGGCGATGTTGTCGTCCTCCGAGTCGAACCACGCGATCGCCTCGAGGATGCGCGGGCCACGGAGCAGGCGGTCGTGCTCGACGGTCGCGGCATCCATCACCTCGACCTGCAGCCGGCGCGCCTCGGCGAGGCGTCCCTGCTCGGCGAGGCGCTCGATGCCGTACTCGCGGATCGTCTCGAGCGCGCGGAAGCGGCCGCGCGAGCGCTGCAGCAGCGAGCGGTCAACGAGCGCGTCGAACACGGATGCCGTGCCCACCCCCAGCGCCCCGGCGATCCGCCCGGCGTCCCGCGCGTCCACCCCCGCGGGGAACACGGCGAGCCAGGTGAGCGCATGGCGCTCCGGCTCGGTGAGCATGCTCCAGCTCCAGTCGATCATCGCGCGCAGGGTCTGGTGGCGCGGCAGGGCGGTGCGGAAGCCGCCGGTGAGCAGCGAGAAGCGGTCCTCGAGGCCGGCGAGCACCTCGTCCGGGGTCATGGTGCGCAGCTTCGCCGCGGCCAGCTCGAGCGCGAGCGGGAGGCCGTCGAGGCGGGACGCGATGCGCGCGGCGACGAGCAGCTCGGCCGGGTCGAGGTCGGAGCTGCGGGCGGCGACCGCGCGCTGCCGGAAGAGTTCGACCGCGTCGAAGGCGGCGAGCACGGCGGGGTCCGCTGCCTCGAGGTCGGCGGCGCTCGGGTGCGGCAGCGGGCCCACGCTCACGAAGGCCTCGCCCGGCACGCCGAGCGGTTCCCGGCTGGTGGCGAGGATGCGCAGCTGAGGCAGGCCGCCGAGCAGCGACTCCGCGATGCGCGCCGCCTCCTCGACCAGGTGCTCGCAGTTGTCGAGCACGAGCAGCACCGGCCGGCCGACGAGCGCCTCCACGATGCGGTCGCGCGTGCCCAGCAGCTCCGGCACCTCGGAGGTGCGCAGGTCGCGCCCGGTCGCCGCGAGCACGGCGGCCATCGCCTCGTCCGGGCCGGCCGGGGCGAGCTCGACCAGGATCGAGCCGTGCACGCCCGCCGCCGTCTCGACGGCGAGTCGCGTCTTGCCTGCGCCGCCGACGCCGACGATGGTCACCAGCCGGCTCGCGGCGAGCTGCTCGTCGATCGCGCGACGTTCGTCACCGCGGCCCACCAGCCCGGTGAGCGGCGCGGGGATGCCGGATTCGCGAGCCCGCAGGCTCGCCGTGCCGCCGAGTTCGAGGGCCGTCGCTCGGTCGCGCCGCAGGTCCCGCTCGAACCAGTCGAAGTCGTCGGACGGCACCCACGGCTCACCCGACCACAGGTCGAGGGCCTCGGATGCCAGCCGCCTGCGTTCGGCTCCGTCGGGAGCCGCGCCGGCCGCCGCGACGAGGTCGCAGAAGAGGAGGGCATCCACGTCGGTGCGCGCGACGGCCAGGCGGTAGCCGCCGGCGGTGGACTCGATGCTGCCGGCGGGGAGCTGCGAGCGGAGCCGGGAGACGATCGACTGGAGGGCGGCGCGCTCGTTCTCCGGGGCATCCGCCGACCAGACGTCCTCGGCGATGGCGCGGTAGCTCACCGAGCTGCCGGCGTCGACGGCGAGACGGAAGAGCACGGCGAGCTGCATCGCCCCGGAGACCGGGAGCTCGCGCCCGTCGTGCTCGACCGTCAATCCTCCGAAGAGCCCGATACGCACGGGACAACTCTAAAGTGAGCTACTCCACCGCGAGTGCTGCCACGGGAGTAATCCTGGTCGCCCGCCGGGAGGGGGCGACGGATGCCACGGCGATCAGCAGCACGGAGGCCA
>JAODAU010000134.1 GCA_025463615.1 Microbacteriaceae bacterium
ACCTTCAGCGTGTCCTTCGAATCGAAGCTGTTGACCTGCGACATCGCGTCGTCTCCCTTGCTGAAAAGTGCCTGCTGCCGCAGCCAATCCTCCCCGTGCCCCGGGCGGGCTGCCAGCAAGGCAAGCCTAAGTCTCGAAGGCGACGAGGTGAACGGTGATCGACCGCGAAAGTATCTTGATATCAAGATAAATCATTCGGGCCGAAACGCCTAATCTCGCTGCTGCTCGGGCGTCGGTCGCGCGTAGACCGTGCGCACCATCAGCCACGTGACCCAGAGGAACAGCGCGTAGACCGGAACGCCGAGGATCAGCTTGGTCGCGCCCAGGATCGACGCCTGGTTGGCGAAGTAGAGCGGAACCTCCACGGCGAGGCGCAGGGCGAAGAGGCCCGCCCACATCCACGTCGAGATGTACAGGATGCGACGCTTGGCCCGATCCTCGCGCCAGGCGAAGCCCTCGTTGGTGAGGAAGCCCACGATCACCCCGACCAGCGGCCAGCGGATGACGATCGTGAGCAGCAGCACGGCCAGGCTCACGACGTTGATGATCATGCCGGGGATGAAGCTGTCGACCGCGCGGCCGGAGATGAGCGAGAGCACGGCCGCGATCGCGATGCCGAGGATGCCGGCCAGCGCCTGCGTGATCGGCGTGTGCGTGACCAGGCGGATCACGAGGAAGATCACGGCGATGCCGACCGGCACGAGCACGGAGACCGGCACGTTCTTGGTGAACGTATAGAGGATGAGGAAGCCGAGCCCCGGCAGGATCGACTCGACCAGCCCGCGTACGCCGCCCATCGCCTTCAGCAGCGAGCCCGCGGTGGGCACCTCGCCCGGCGTCACCTGGCCGAGGCCGGTCTTGCGCATCGCGTCGGCGAAGCTCTCCCGGAAGCCCGGCGTCGGTTCCTCGGGCGGGCTGCTGCTCACGTAGTCAGACTCCCTCGCCCGTCGCCGTCTTCGGCATCTGGAGCGGGATGAGGTCGCGCGGGGGCATCGGCGTCTTGCCGCGCACGACCACGACGCTGCGGAACAGGTCCTCGACCTGCGCCGCTGCCGCCGGGTTGACGGCTCCGTCGCCGGCGATCACGCCGCGGAGGAACCAGCGCGGCCCGTCGACGCCGATGAAGCGGGCGAGCCGGGTCGACCCGGGCTGCCCGGGGGCGGCCGCGGGGATCTCGGCGAGGAGCTCCGGGCCGAACGGTCCGACGGTGAGCTTGGTGGTGCCGCCCTGGCGGGCGATCTGGTCCGCGATCTGCTCGCGGATCTCGTGCCACAGGCCGGAGCTGCGCGGGGCCGCGAACGGCTGCACCTGCAGGCTTGACCCGGCGTAGTCGAGCCCGACGGCCACGACGCGCTGGCTGCCCTCCTCGACCTCGAGGCGCAGGTGGAGGCCCTCGCGCGGCAGGATCTTGACCCCGCCGAGGTCGACATACGGGCGGACCGCGTTCGCCTCGCTGTCGTCGAGCGGGCCGTTGATCTCACGGTCGGCGGGCGCGGACTTGGCCTGGACGAGTTCGTTCTCGTCGCCGGTCGGTGTCGTGTCGCTCACGAATCCACTCCTGTATCGATTGGTTGAGGTTCAGAAGAACCGTACCCGGTGGAACCGAACCCCGCCTGACCGCGCTGGCTGCCGGGCAGCTCCGTCACGGGGATGAAACGGGCGCGGGTCACCGGCATGACGATGAGTTGAGCGATCCGGTCCCCCACCTCGATGTGGTGCGGCTCGGTCCGGTCGGTGTTGAGCAGCGTCACGCGGATCTCGCCCCGGTAGCCGGCATCCACGGTTCCGGGGCTGTTGACGATGGTGATGCCGTGCTTCATGGCCAGGCCGCTGCGCGGCACGACGAAGGCGACGTAGCCGTCGGGCAGCGCGATCGAGACGCCCGTGCCGACGGTGGCGCGCTGGCCGGGCGCGAGGTCGAGGGTCTCGGCCGACGACAGGTCGGCGCCTGCGTCGCCCGGGTGCGAGTACGCCGGGATGACCTCCGCCGCGATGAGGACCTCTACTGTTTCTGGCACAGCACGAGGGTAGTGCAGCGCGAAGGTAGCGTGGAGCCATGACGATTTACCGTGAGCGCCTGTGGGCGTCGCCGTGGGTGTTCGTAGCGACCGCCCTCGTGATCCCGGCGAGCCTGCTCGTGTTCCTGCCCATCAACCTGGTGGCGGGGGCCGTGGTCGCCGTCGTGCTCTACGGCGCGATCCTCGTGCTGATCGCGGTGGGGTCGCCGGTGGTCGAGGTGACGACGACCACGTTCACCGCCGGGCGGGCCCGGGTGCCGCTGACGCTCATCGGGCCGGTGACGGCCTACCGCGACGAGGCGGCCACGGCGCAGCGCGGCGTGGAGCTGGACGCTCGCGCGTGGCTGCTCATCCGGGGCTGGGTGTCGCCCGTCGTGCGGGTGGAGCTGCTGGATCCGCACGACCCGACGCCGTACTGGATCGTGTCGTCGCGGAATCCCGAGGCCCTGGTCTCGGCGCTCGACGAGGCGCGCGCCAAGGCCTGAGCCTCGTCCTGCGTGATAAGGATGCCCGTCAGGGCGCGTTGCCGATCAGGCAGCGCACTCCTGGCAGATCGGGCCGAGCTTCTCCTCGTGGTCGAGCTGCGAGCGGTGCTTCACGAGGAAACAGTTCACGCAGGTGAACTCGTCCGCCTGCGGCGGGAGCACGACGACATCGAGGTCGAGGTCGGAGAGATCGGCACCGGGGAGCTCGAAACCACCGGGGTTGTCGGCGTCATCGACGTCCACAACACCGGACATCTTGTCCGGAACGCGCTCCTTCAGAGCCTCGATCGACTCGGAGTCGTCGTCGGTCTTGCGGGGTGCGTCGTAGTCGGTTGCCATGCCTGTCCACTTCTTTTTGAATCGTTTGGCCTGCGTCGGCGGGCATAGTTTGCATCAATAGTTTGCGA
>JAODAU010000182.1 GCA_025463615.1 Microbacteriaceae bacterium
TGGTGCCGCAACTCGCGCGGCGTGTAGAGCGGGTTGTGCTCGACCACGATCGCGCCGAGTCGGAGGGCCGCGTAGAACGCGACGATGTGCTGCGGGCAGTTGGGCAGCACGAGCGCGACCGTGTCGCCCTTCTGCACGCCGAGCACCCGAAGGCCCTCGGCGGCGCGAAGGATCTGCTCGCCCATCTCGGCGTACGTGGTGGCGCGGCCGAAGAACTCGAGCGCGACGTTGTCGGGGTACGTGGCGACCGACTCCTCGACCAGGTCGTAGAGCGACCCGCCCGGCAGTTCGATCGTGTCGGGCACACCCTCGGCGTAGCTCGCCAGCCAGGGGCGCGGCGGAGAGAACTCCGCGGACGTCACGCCGCGCCGTCGAACATCGAGGTGACCGAGCCGTCGCTGAACACCTCGTGGATGGCGCTGGCGATGAGCGGCGCGATCGGCAGGATCGTGAGGGTGGGGAAGCGCTTCTCGGGCGGGATCGGCAGGGTGTCGGTGACGACCACCTCGTCGATGAAGTCGCTCTGCAGGATCTCGGCGGCCGGCGACGAGAACACCGCGTGCGTCGCCGCGACCACCACATTGACGGCGCCCGCCAGCTTGAGCGCCTCGGCCGCCTTCACGATGGTGCCGCCGGTGTCGATCATGTCGTCGACGATGAGGCAGGTGCGGCCGGAGACGTCTCCGACGATCTCGTGCACCGTCACCTTGTTGGGCACGAGCGGGTCGCGGCGCTTGTGGATGATGGCGAGCGGTGCGCCGAGCTTGTCGCTCCAGATGTCGGCGACGCGCACGCGGCCCATGTCGGGCGAGACGACGGTGAGGGTCGCGGCATCCAGCTTCTCCTGGAAGTATTTGAGCAGCACCGGCATGGCGAACAGGTGGTCGACGGGGCCGTCGAAGAAGCCCTGGATCTGCGCGGCGTGCAGGTCGACGCTCATGATGCGGTCGGCGCCGGCTGCCTTGAACAGGTCGGCGACCAGCCGTGCCGAGATGGGCTCGCGGCCGCGGCCCTTCTTGTCCTGCCGGGCGTACGGGTAGAAGGGGGCGACCACGGTGATCCGCTTGGCCGAGGCCCGCTTGAGCGCGTCAACCATGATGAGCTGCTCCATGAGCCACTCGTTGATCGGGTAGGTGTGCGACTGGATGACGAAGGCATCCGAACCGCGAACGCTCTCGTCGTAGCGCGCATAGATCTCGCCGTTCGCGAACGTGCGGGCGTCGGTGTGCACGAGGTCGGCGCCGAGCTCCTCCGCCACATCGATCGCCAGCTGCGGGTGCGCGCGACCCGTGACCAGCACCAGCCGCTTCTCTCCAGTGGCTGTGATGTCGACCACGCTGTCCCGCTCTCTGCTCACCGAATCTGGGAGGGCCAGTCTACCGGGCGTCGGAACCCTCTCCGGCGTCCAGAATTACGTTCGGTCGGCAAGCGGATCGGCGACCGGGTCGTCGTCCAGAGACTCACGATGTTCCTGAAGCCAGCCCGAGTCATCCGGTCGCAACGCGCGCTCGGCGTCGGATGCTGCGGCCGCGATCGCCGCCGCCGTGCCCGGGCGCTTCTGCTCCACCCAGCCCTCGGTGATGCGCTGCGGGGCGACACTGACCGCGAGGGCGCCGGCCGGGACATCCTTCAGCACGACCGTGCCCGCGCCCGTGTAGGCGCCGTCGCCGATCGTGACCGGCGCAACGAAGACGTTGCGCGAGCCGGTGCGCACGTGCGAGCCGACCACCGTGGAGTGCTTGTTCACGCCGTCGTAATTGGCGGTGATCGTGCCGGCGCCGATGTTGGAGCCCTCGCCGATGGTCGTGTCGCCGATGTAGCTGAGGTGCGGCACCTTCGACCCACGGCCGATCTTCACGTTCTTGGTCTCGACGAAGGCACCGATCTTGCCGTCCTCGCCGAGGTAGCTGCCCGCGCGCAGGTAGGCGAACGGCCCGACGTTGGCGTTGGCGCCGATGACGGCGAGCGTGGCATCCGTGCGGTTCACGACCACGTCCTCTCCGATCTCGCAGTCGCGCAGCGTGGTGTGCGGGCCGACGACGGCGCCGCGCTCGATCACGGTCGCCCCGAGGATCTGGGTGCCGGGGAGGATCTCCACGTCCTCGGCGAGGTTCGCCTTGAGGTCGATCCAGGTGGTGGCGGGCTCCACGATCGTCACACCGGCGAGCTGCCAGCCGCGCACGATGCGCGCATTGAGCTCGGCCGCCGCGGCCGCCAGCTGGGCGCGGTCGTTGATGCCCGCGACGAGCCACGGGTCGCTGACCGGCACGGCGTCGATCGAGCCGCCGGATGCCCGGATCTGGGCCGCCGCATCGGTGAGGTACTTCTCCCGCTGCGCGTTCTCGACGCCGACCAGGGCGAGCGCCGATCGCAGGGCGGCGAATTCGAAGACGTAGACGCCGGCATTCGTCTCGGTGATGGCGCGCTGCTCGGGCGTCGCATCCTTCTCCTCGACGATGGACTCGAAGACGCCGTCGGCGTCGCGCAACACCCGGCCGAAACCGGTCGGGTCGGCGAGGTAGGCGCTGAGCATGGTGAGGGCGTTGCCGGCGAGGATGTGGCTGTCGACGAGGCCGCGCACGGTGGCGGCATCCAGCAGCGGCACGTCTGCGCTGAGCACGACGACCGTGCCCGCGAACGACTGCGGCAGGCCGTCGAGCGCCTGCTCGACCGCGCGGCCGGTGCCGGGCACCTCGTCCTGGTCGACCACGATCACGCCGGGCAGCTGCTCGGTCACGACGGCTGCCACCGCGTCGCGCTCGTGGCGCACCACCGTGACGACGTGGCTGGCGCCGAGCTCGTCGGCCGTGGCGAGCACGTGCGAGACCATCGGGATACCCGCGATGCGGTGCAGGATCTTCGGCGTGCGCGACCTCATGCGGGTGCCCTGCCCGGCGGCGAGGATGATGACGGCGAGGTCTGGCATTGCGGCTCCCTTTTTATGACTTCGGCTCCGC
>JAODAU010000186.1 GCA_025463615.1 Microbacteriaceae bacterium
TTGCCGAGCAGGATCCGCTGCTGCACGAGCGGCTCGACGAGGGCCTGGATCTGCGGCACATCTGCGGTGCGCGCCGGGCGGACGACGAAGGCGGGGGCGGTCACGTCTGTCTACGCTACCCTGACCCGATGGACGCGGTTACCGACGACTCGCTCGTGGAGCAGCTGGTGCGGGCGCAGCATCCGCAGTTCGCCGGACCGCTGCGGCTGGTCGAGCACGGCTGGGACAACGACATCTATCGGCTCGGCGACGACTTGTCGGTGCGGCTGCCGCGCCGGGTCGAGGCGGCCGAGCTGGTGGTGAACGAGCAGCGCTGGCTGCCCACGATCGCGCGGATGCTGCCGCTCCCCATCCCCGACCCGGTGGCCATCGGCCTGCCGGGCGAGGGCTTCCCGTGGCACTGGTCGATCTGCCGCTGGCTGCCGGGCGAGCCCGCGTGGCGGGTGGATGCCGCGTCCCGCACGTCGTTCGCGGCAGAGCTCGCCGACGCGCTCACCGCGCTGCACCGCCCCGCACCCACAGACTTTCCGTTGAACCTGGTGCGCGGCGTGCCGCTCGCCGCGCGCGACGAGACGGTCCGCGCCCGGCTCGCCGCGTTCCCCGAGCTCCTCCCGACCTGGGAGCGCGCGCTTGCGACGCCCGCATACGACGGCCCGCCGCTCTGGCTGCACGGCGACCTGCACCCCGCGAACGTGCTGACCGCCGACGGCCGCCTCACCGCGATCATCGACTTCGGCGACCTCACCGCCGGCGACCCGGCGACGGACCTCGCCGCCGCCTGGCTGTTCTTCGACCCCGAGGGCCGCGAGCGGTTCGTCGACCGCACCCGCGCGGATGCCGCCACCTGGCTCCGAGCCCGCGGCTGGGCCGCCGCGATGGCCGCCGCGTTCATCTCCGGCTCCCCCGCCGGCTCACCGATGATCCCGCTGGGGCACCACGCCATCGCGCAACTGCTGACCGCCGAGTAGTTCTCGCTGGCGGCGGGGGATACGCCCGCCCGCGGCCGGTTTGTGGCGTCGCGGCGGGAGTCACGCACCCCGCCGCGACGCGATACCCCCGCCGCGAGGGCTAGCCGAGCGACGCCCGCCAGGCGACCTCGCGTCGGAGTTGGCCGGTCGACGCGAACAGGCGCACCTGGTGCGTCTCGGCGAGCACGGCGGCCACGTCATCCGTCGTCGCCTCGGTGAAGCCGAGCTTGCGCCAGAACCCGCCGGACCGGCGCGAGAACAGCCACGCGTCCGTGGCGCCCGCCTCGCGCGCGCGCTCGAGCGCGAAGGCCGCGAGCGACAGCCCCCGACCGGTGCCGCGCAACGGAGCGCTCACCGCGACGCTGCGGATGAGCGCGTGCCGGCCATCCGCGCTCAGCTCGAATCCGGTGCTCGCAACGATGGCGCCGGCGTCGCGTTCGATCCACAACGCGATGGTCGGCGAGTCGAGGCCGCTGGTGGTGAGGTCGGCCGCACGGAGGAACTCGGTGAGGGCCGGGACATCCGCCGCCACGACCGCCTCAAGCATCCCTCGATTGTAGGAGCGAGCGCGCGTAGCGTGGCATCCATGGCTACGAATGATCCCTTCGAGCGCTTCGGCGCCGTTCCGCACTTCACCCTCACCAGCACCGACGTCACCGACGGGCAGCCGCTGGACGCGGACCAGTGGGGCGAGGGCGGCAACCGTTCGCCCCAGCTGGAGTGGAGCGGATTCCCCGAGGGCACCCAGAGCTTCGCGATCACGATCCACGACCCGGACGCCCCCACCGGCTCGGGCTTCTGGCACTGGGCCGTCTACGACATCCCGGCCGACGTCACCTCGGTGGCCACCGGCGTGGGCGCCGACGGCGGCGGGTCGCTCCCCCAGGGCGCCGCGATGCTGTCGAACGAGATGGGCGGCCGCGGCTTCACCGGCGCCGCCCCGCCGGAGGGCACCGGAACGCACCACTACAACATCGTCGTGCACGCGGTGGATGTCCCGTCCCTGGGCCTCGACCCGGCATCCACCCCGGCGGTGCTGGGCTTCACGCTGCACTTCCACACGCTGGCGCGCGCGAACCTGCAGCCCGTCGCCACCGCCGGCGACATCTAAGTTACTTCGCCACGGTCTCCTTCGGTCGGCGGGCGAGCGCCGTGCGGATGTCCACCTTGCGCGAGTACTCGATCGAGCCGTAGCGGAACAGCCGCACGGCCAGCCGCAGCACGATCGCGCCGAGCACGAACAGCTCCACGATCACGATCGAGGCCTCGCCGAGCGTCAGCGTGCCGAACGCGTTGCGCAGCAGCGCTGTCACCGGGGCGCTGAACGGGAAGTACGTGAAGAACTGCACGATCGGCGCACCGGGGTCGGAGACCACGAGGCTCACCGTGTAGAACGGCACGAAGATGAGCACCATCAGGATGCCGAAGAACGCCCCCGCCTCCTTGGCCGTCGGCATCACCGCGCCGATCGCCACCAGCGTGCCCGTGAACAGGGTGAACCCGCCGAGCAGCAGCAGGATGCCCACGATCATCTTCTCCGGGTCGAAGATCAGCGACGAGAGGTCGAAGTCGGGCAGGTTGAGCGACGACCGGAAGAACAGGAACCCGATCACCACCGGCAGCGCGAACACCACCATCTGCACCAGCCCGATGATGAACAGCGAGATGATCTTGCCCACGATCAGCGTCGTGGGGTTGAGGGTGGTGAGGATCATCTCGGTGACCCGGTTCTCCTTCTCCTCCAGCGTCGACGTGAGCATCTGGTTGCCGAGCAGCAGGATCACCACGTAGAAGATCACAAGGAACAGCAGCGGTGGGATGAGCCCGTTGAAGCCGCCCGAGATCGCGCCATCCTTGAAGGTGGTGGATGTCACGTTCACCTGCCCCTGCGCCAGCGACGAGAGCTCGGCCGAGCCGATCTTCTGCTGGGCGCTCAGCTGCAGGATCTGCGTGGCCACCGACGAGTACTTGCCGTTGGCGAAGAGGCCCTCGTCCTGGCCGTAGACGCGGATCGCTTGCTTGGCCGGCTCGGCCGGGTACGAGAAGAAGGCGTCGAGGTCGCCGGACTTGACCTTGGCGATGGCGCCGGCCGCGTCATCCGTCACCGTGCCGCCGGCCTTCGTGGCGATGGCCGGATCGACCATGCCGGAGGCGTCGACGTAGCTGAACGTGAACTTCGCGTTCTTCTGCGCGTTGGCGCTGCTGTCGGTGGAGGTGTTGCTCAGCGCCACGAGGGCGAACACGATCGCGAAGGCGACCGGCACGATGAGCGTGCTGATCCAGAAGCGCCGCTTCGAGAGCGTGCGCTTCACCTCGAAGCCGACCACCGTGCGGAGATTGTGCTGTGCCATCGTCACTCACCCGTCTCGTTCTCGTCGCCGTAGACCTTGATGAAGATGTCGTCGAGCGACATCTTGGAGGTCACGAAGTCGCGCACCTGCACGCCGGCATCCACCAGCTCCTTCGCCACCACGGCCGGGTCGACGCCCTCGGTGAGGGTGAGCTCGGCGTAGTTGGTCTCCTGCAGCGTCACCGTGTAGTTGGGTGACGCGGGGATCGCGCCGGTGGACGTGAGGCGGATGATCTGCCCGCCGTACTGGTCCTGCACCTCGTCGATCGTGCCGTATGCCTCCGCCTTGCCGTCCTTGAGCAGGATGATGCGGTCGCAGAGCCGCTCCACCTCGTTCATCTGGTGGGTGACCATGAGCACGGTCGAGCCGGCCTTCTTCTGGTCCTCGATGATGCCCATGAGCAGCCGCCGGTTCACCGGGTCGAAGCCCTTGGTCGGCTCATCGAGGATGAGCAGCTCCGGGTCGTTCATGATCGTGACGCCCAGCTGCACCTTCTGCTGCTGGCCGCCCGAAAGCTTGTCGAGCCGGATCGCGGCCTTGTCGGCGAGGCCGACGCGTTCGAGGTAGGCCGTGGACCAGTCCTTCGCGGCCTGGGCGCCGAGGCCCTTGAGCCGCCCGAAGTAGACCATGACGTCGATCACGGATTCCTTCTTGTAGAGCCCGCGCTCCTCCGGGAGGTAGCCGAGGCGGTCGCCGTCCTCGGGCTTGAACGGGCGCCCGTCGATCGTGAGCACCCCCGCGGTGGGCTGGTAGATGCCGAGGAGGGCGCGGATGGTCGTCGTCTTGCCGGAACCGTTCGACCCGAGGAATCCGAACGTCTCGCCGCGGGCGATGTCGAACGAGAGGTCTTTGATGACGGTGGTCTTGCCGAAGTCCATCCGGAAATGCTCGATGTGAACGAGTGATTCGGTTGTGGGCATGACTGGCACGGTACAGACAGCGGCCGACAGAAGCCAGCACCCATGCGGAGACATGGAAAAGGGCGGCGGATCCGAAGATCCACCGCCCTTTTCTCGAGTGCTCTACGCCTCGAGTGCCGCCACCGGCTCCTCGAGCTCCTCGCGACCCGGCTGGCGCCCGGTCTCGAAGACGAACTCTTCGCCCGTGTAGTCGACCTTCACGTGGTCGCCCGCGTTCAGCTCGCCCTGCAGGATGCGCTCACTCAGCCGGTCCTCGACCTCGCGCTGGATCGCGCGACGCAGCGGCCGCGCACCGAGCGACGGGTCGAACCCGATCTTGATGAGGTGCTCCTTGGCGGCGGTCGAGAGCTCGACGGTCATGTCGCGGTCCAGCAAGCGGTCGGAGAGCCGCTTGATGAAAAGGTCCACGATCTGCAGCAGCTCGGCCTGGCTGAGCTGCGGGAAGACGATGGTCTCGTCCACGCGGTTGAGGAACTCCGGCTTGAAGTTCTTCTTGAGCTCCTCGACGACCTTGCC
>JAODAU010000163.1 GCA_025463615.1 Microbacteriaceae bacterium
GGTACGCGATGCCGCGCACGAGGAGATCGTGCACGGCTCCCGCGATCTCGTCGACGACCTCGGTCACGGCCACATAGTTCTGCGGCGGCAGGATGCGCAGCGCCTCCATGTCACCGCGGAAGAGGTCGGTCTGGCTCTCGGCCAGGGCCCGCCAGTCCACGCCCTCGCGCGCTGCGCGCTCGAGCAGGGGGTCGTCGACATCGGTGGTGTTCTGCGTGTACCTGACCTCGTAGCCGGCGTCCAGCCAGAGCCGCACCAGAGTGTCGAAGCCGAGGTAGGTGGCCGCGTGGCCGATGTGCGTGGCGTCGTACGGCGTGATGCCGCAGACGTAGAGGCTGGCGACCCCGTCGGGGTCCGCCTCGGCGGGCTGCTGGCTGTCGGTGGACGAGTCGTAGACGCCCGGCACCGGTCCCGTTCCGGTCAGGCGGGGAACGTCGGGTCGGGTCCAGGCTCGCACCACCGAAGTCTAAGCCGCCGCTCTACGCCGTGAGGACGCCGGTGAGCAGCAGGATGATCACCAGAATGCCGAGCGCGATGCGGTAGATCACGAAGGGCAGGAACGAGCGCTTCGAGATGTAGTTCATGAAGAAGACGATCACCGCGAGGCCGACGCCGAACGCGACAAGTGTCGCCACGGCGATCTCCGCGCCGCTGAAGACCTCGACCCCGGGGTTCTTCATCGTCTTGTAGAGCTGGAAGAACCCGCTGCCGAGCACCGCCGGGATCGCGAGCAGGAACGAGTAGCGCGCCGCCGCCTTGCGCTCGTAGCCCATGAAGAGCCCGGCCGTGATCGTGCCGCCGGAGCGCGAGACGCCGGGGATGAGGGCCAGCGCCTGGGCCAGGCCGAAGATCACCGAGTGGGGCACGTTGAGGTCGCGCAGGCGGCGGGATTTGGCGCCCACCCGATCCGCGATTCCGAGCAGGATGCCGAAGACGATGAGGGTGACCGCGATGATCCAGAGCGAACGGAACGTGGTCTCGATCGTGTTCTGGAACAGCACGCCGAGCACCACGATCGGCACGGAGCCGATGATGATGAACCAGCCCATCTTCGCGTCGGGGTCGTTGCGCGGGATGCGGCCGAACAGCGCGAGGAACCAGCGCGAGATGATGCGCCACAGGTCGGCCGCGAAGTAGACGATCACCGCGGCCTCGGTGCCGAGCTGGATGATGGCGGTGAACGCGGCCCCGGGGTCGTTCTTGATGCCGAGGAGCTCCCCCACGATGCGCAGGTGGGCGCTGGAGGAGATCGGCAGGAACTCGGTGAGGCCCTGGACCAGGCCCAGGATGATCGCGTTGATAAAGCCCAAGGGAAGGTCCAATCGGTCGGCGGCCTCAGTACCCTAGCAGCAGGTCTCCAAGAACCCTCCGACCGAACACGAGGGCATCGAGCGGCACCCGCTCGTCCACCCCGTGGAACATGCCGGGGAAGTCGAGCTCGGGCGGGAGGCGCAGCGGCGCGAAGCCGTAGCCCTTGATTCCGAGCTTCGAGAGCGCCTTGTTGTCGGTGCCGCCGGAGAGGAGGTACGGGAGCACGGGAGCCCCGGGGTCGTGGCTCTCGAGGGTGGCGACCATGGCATCCACGAGCGGGCCGTCGAAGGAGGTCTCGAGGCCGATGTCGCGGTGCATGACCACGATCTCCATGTCCGGGCCGACCAGTTCGGCGATCTGCGCGAGGGTCTCGTCCTCCTCGCCGGCGAGGCAGCGCACGTCGATGAGCGCCTCGGCGGTGTCGGGGATGACGTTGTGCTTGTAGCCGGCGCTGAGCACTGTGGGGTTGCTCGTGGTGCGGAGGGTGGCCTGGATGAAGCCGGCGGCCGTTCCCGTCTGCAGCACCAGCTCATCCGGCCCGGCCTTCTGCGGGTCGACGCCGAGGATGCGGGCGAGCTCGGCCAGCAGCGCGCTCGTGGTCTCGGTGAGCCTGATCGGCCACTCGAGGCGACCGACCTTCGCCACCGCCTCGGCGAGCTTCGTGACCGCGTTGTCCTGGATGAGCCGCGAGCCGTGGGCGGCCTGGCCGCGGGCGACGAGCTTGATCCAGAGCAGGGCCTTCTCGCCCGTCTGCAGGAGGTACGCGCGTTTGCCGTCGAGCGTGATCGAGTAGCCGCCGACCTCGCTGATCGCCTCGGTCGCGCCGGCGAACAGCTCGGGATGCGTGTCGACGAGGTAGTGCGAGCCGAGCACTCCCCCGGCCTCCTCGTCGGCGAAGAACGCGATGACGAGGTCGCGCGCCGGGCGGCGGCCGGAGCCGAGGATGTCGCCGAGCGCGGTGAGCATCATCGCGTCCATGTTCTTCATGTCCACGGCGCCGCGGCCCCAGAGCAGACCGTCCCTGATGACGCCGCCGAACGGGTCGACGCTCCAGTTGTCGGGCTGTGCGGGCACGACATCCGTGTGGCCGTGCACGACGAGGGCGGGCTTGGACGAGTCTTCGCCCTCGACCCGGGCGACGACGCTCACGCGGCCCGGCTCCGACTCGAACATCTGGGCGTCCAGGCCGAGGGCGGTGAGGTGGGCGGCGACGTACTCCGCGGCATCCGTCTCGCCGTTGGAGCGGCCCTCGCCGTAGTTCGTCGTGTCGAACCGGATGAGGTCGCGGGCGATGCGGGCCGTCTCGTCGAGGGTGTCGTCGGGGTCTGCCATGCCCCAACGCTATCTGGTCGGTGTGGCCCTCAGACGCTCTCGATCGCGGCGACGAGCTTGGGCGTGAACGGCTCGTCGATCGAGAGCACGACGCGGATGTGGGCGCCCGGCTGCTCCGGATGCCCAAGGAAGCGGCCGCGCAGCTCCGCGATCGTCTGTCCCCGGCCGGGCCCGTCGGTCGTGTCGACCACCACATGCACGGTCGGCGCGGTGCCGAGCCGCAGGTCGCCCACCGCGATGGCGGCCGCGAGCGGGTCGTGGAGCGCGCTGGTGCGGCGCCCGAACGCGGTCACGTAGAAGTCGAAGTAGGTGTCGAGCATCGCGCCGATCGCGCGGGCGACCGGCCTCGGGGAGGCGAGCAGGGCATCCCGGTCGTCGGCCTCGATGAGGCTCGCCATGGTGGCGTCGAGCGGCACCAGCGTGATGAACCAGCTGGCGGCGAAGACCTCGGCCGCCGCCTCCGGGTCGTTGTGGATGTTCGCCTCGGCCACCGCGGTCACGTTGCCCGGAGCGAGCGCGGCCCCGCCCATGATCGTGACCTCCTTGACCAGCCCGGCGATCGACGGGTCGAGCCGCAGCGCCGCGGCGAGGTTGGTGAGCGGCCCGATGGCGAGCACGTGAAGCTCGCCGGCGTGCTCGTGGGCGAGCCGCACGAGCA
>JAODAU010000195.1 GCA_025463615.1 Microbacteriaceae bacterium
GGTCGGGTCGGTCGTGTACTGGAAGATGGCGCACGACGGGCACGACGCCTATGAGATCGGCTGGGGCATCCTGCCCGCTCACCAGGGCCACGGGTACGGCGCCCGGGCCGTCCGCCTCGCCGTCGCCCACGCGGCGCAGCACGGCGATCGCGACACGGTGTACGCGTTCCCGCGCGTCGACCACGCCGCCTCGAACGGGATCGCCCGCTCCGCGGGCTTCCAGCTCGACGGCGAGACCGAGGGCGAGTACCCGGTCGGGGTCAAGATCCGGGTCAACTCGTGGAGCGTCGACCTGCGGGCGCTGCGGGCGGGGTCCCCGCCCGCGTAACGGTCGCCCTGTCAGTTCGCCCGCGCGCTTGCTATCCCGGCTGTGACCGAGGACAGTCCGCTACGGGGGTTCCATGATCCATTCTCTGGTACGGGCCATTCTGCGCAACGCGGTGCGCAGTTGGTTGGGCAGTTCGCAGTTCTCGTGGACGCGGTTGCCCGTCGCCAACGACTCGCCCCACGTGCACGCTCCCGGCCACAACCCCGACCGCATCCTGATCACCGGGGACGGGGCATCCGCCGGTGTCGGCGTGCTCACCCACGACCTGGGCCTGCCGGGCTACCTCGCCAGGAACCTCTCGTCGATCACCGGGCGGGCGACGGATGTCGACATCGTCGTCAGCACGCAGATGACCGCGGTCACGTGCCTCACCGCGCTCCAGCCGGTGCGCCTCTCGCGCTTCGACGTCATTCTGCTGTCGCTGGGGATCAACGAGGCGCTCGACTTCGTCGAGCCCCGCGGCTGGGCGATCGACCTCGGGCTGCTGCTCGACTACATCCGCGACAACTCGCCTGCCGCCACACGGACCGTTGTGCTCTCCGTGCCCGACTTCGGCGCGAAATCCCGGCTCCCCCGGTATCTCAGGAACGCCGCCGATCGGCACGCCGCCCGGCTGAACCGGGTGAGCCGCGCGGTCGTCCTGGACCGCTCGAACGTGAGCTTCCTCACCTTCGTGGCCGGCGACTACGAGGAGTCCGAGGGCGCCCACACCTACCAGCGCTGGGCGGCGGCGATCGCTCCCGGGCTGAGCGAGTTCCTCGTCGTTCGTCCGGGCGAGGCGCCCCGCGCCGAGTCCATGCACGAGTCGGAACGCCAGCGCGCCCTCGACGACTTCGGTGCCCTCGACATGGCACCCGATCGCATCCTCGACGAGATCGCCACGCTCGCCAAGGAGCTGTTCGACGCGCCGATGGCCGGGGTGACGCTGATCGACAACGACCGCCAGTTCCTGGCGTCGGCGATCGGCGTTCCCGCCGACGACATCCCGCGCGTGGACGCCTTCTGCGACATCACGATCCGCCGGCCGGAGCACTTCGTCATCGAGGACACGCTCCTCGACCCGCGCTACGCGGACAACCCGGTCGTGCGGAATCCCCCGCACGTGCGCTTCTACGCCGGCTACCCGATCGAGACGCCGGACGGGCACCGGATCGGGTCGCTGTGCATCATGGACATCCGCCCGCGCACGTTCACCTCGAAGGATGCGACGCTGCTCCG
Source organism: Microbacteriaceae bacterium (assembly GCA_025463615.1). The sequence continues at coordinate 1,547 of JAODAU010000195.1, forward strand.
CGATCTCGCCCATCGGGCCCAGGACCGGCTCTGGGCGCTCAGCGACGACGACCTGCCGATCGTTCCGGTGTGAACCGCCGCGTGGGCGTTTCGCCGGTCAGCCGCGGGTCGAGGCGCGCACGACGAGCTCGGGCTGGAAGACCACCTGCCGGGGAGTGTCGGAGGGCTGCTCCGCCATCTCGTTGACCAGGAGGTCGACGGCCGCGATGCCGAAGCCCTCGTGCGGCGGCCGGATCGAGGTCAGCGGGATGAGCGACGACTCGCCGAACTCGATGTCGTCGTACCCCACCATGGCCACGTCGTCGGGCACCGCGATCCCCTCGGCCGCGAGGCCCTGCAGGAGCCCGAGCGCGGTCAGGTCGTTCACGGCGAAGATGGCGTCGGGCCGCAGCGCCGCCGGCCGCGACGCGAGCGACCGGGCGACCTCGCGACCGTCGGCGATCGTGCGGTTCGTCACGTTCAGCACCTCGATGGTCGCGTCGCCCGCCTCCCGCACGGCGTTGCCTGCGCCCTCGAAGCGGTCGGCGACCTGCCGGATGCCCAGCGGGCCGCCCACGAACGCCAGCCGCCTGCGGCCCAGCTCGAGCAGGTGACGCGCGGCGATGTATCCGCCGGCCACGTCGTCGATCGAGACGGAGGGCTGCGCGGGAGAGACGGCGTGCTGCCCGACGAGCACCGACGGGATGCCGCGCGCGCGGATCTGCATCAGCCGATCCTCGATCGGGTCGTGCGAGGCGACCAGCATCCCCTGCACCCGCTGGGCCTCGAAGAGGTCGAGGTAGGCGTCCTCCCGCGCGCGAGAACGGCCAGAGTTCGAGATGAACACCGAGAGGTCGTGCATCGCGGCGCGCTGCTCGACGCCCTCCGCGATCGTGGCGAAGAACGGGTTCGAGACGTCCGGCACCATGTAGGCGATCGTGCCGCTGCGACCGAGCCGCAACTGCCACGCCGCGTTGTTGCGCACGAACCCCAGCTGGTCGATCGCGAGCTGGATCCGCTCCTGCTTCTCCAGCGAGACGCGCTCGGGGTGGTTGATGTAGTGCGAGACGGTGCCGTTGGAGACCCCGGCAAGCGCCGCGACTTCACGAATTCCGACTCGGGCCACGTCGCGAGACTATCGTTCGATCTTGTCGAGGTGCAGCATCCGCGCGAGGTTCTTGTCGAGCTCGTCGTCGCGGAACACCTTCTTCCAGTCCTCCTTGATGATCGACTCGCGCCCGTAGTCCATGGCGATCAGGCAGGCCTCCGAGAAGGGGTTGTCGCCCTTGAGCGTGTTGGCCAGCGCGACCTGGGTGTGACCCAGCAGGATGGCGCGGGCCGCCGCCTCGGGAACGCCCATCGTGTTGACCGCCTCGTCGAGGCTCTCCTTCAGCAGCGCGCCGATCATGCACGCGATCGTCTCGACCAGGGTGGGCTCCAGCTGCGCGAGCTGCTTGACGGTCACCCAGTGCACGTCGATCACCGGGGCGAAGATCACCCGCACGACGGCCTCGAGCACGGCCTTCTTCTGCGGGTCGTCCGATTCGATCGCCGCGATCGCGTCCTGCGGCGCGGCGACGCCGCCGAACGTGTCCGCGTACTCCTCCGGTGTGTGCCGTTCGACGAACACCGACGGGTGGCACGGGTGCGTCACCCCCTGGATCACGTCGTCGCGCGAGGCGAGGAGGCCGGCGTAGGCGGCGGCCGGGTCGAGGGTCAGCATGATGGAGCCGGGCTTCATCCGGCCGATGATGGCGGCCGAGACCGCGCCCAGGGCGAGGTCGGGCACGGCCAGCACCACGACATCCGCGTCGGCTACTGCCGTCTCGGTGTCGGTGAGGGTGCGGCCGGTCGCGGTCACGCGCTCCTGGCCGGCCGGGGAGTTCTCCGCGTAGTAGACGGTGTGCCCCGTCTTCACGAGGTTGTTCGACACTCGCATGCCCATCTTTCCCCCCGCTCCCACCACCGCGATGGTGAGTGTGTCGGACAGCAGTGCAGACATCAGTGACTCCTTAGGTATTCGATGTTCCGTGTGGTCCAGTCGGTCTCGAGCGCGACGGTGGCCGCGAGGTCGCCCTGCCAGGGCGCCCAGTGCTCGATGATCAGGTTGGTCTGTGGGGATGCCGCGCCCAGCAGGTGATCGACGTCGAGCAGCCCCTCGCCCAGCGGGCAGCCGGCGAGGGTGAAGCCGACCCACCCCTCGCTGCGCGTGAACGCGAAGTCCTTCACGTGGATGTTCTTGACGAACGGCCGCGCCAGGTCGATCACCTCGTCCGGGCGTTCGAGGATCGACACCGTGTTCGCCGGGTCGAGGCAGATGCCCACGCGCGGATCGGCGGCGCGGACCACCAGCGCGACGAGCTCCGGCGTCCTCACCTGTTCATAGGTCTCGAGGGCGAGGGTGACATCGCCGAGCCGCCCGACCACCGCATCGAGCAGGCGCGCCGCCTCCTCCGGGGTCGTGGTGACCATCGAGCGCAGCAGCGTGGCACCCAGCGCGGCCGCGATGTCGAGGTAGCGCAGCAGGTGGTCGGACTCGAGCCCCCGGGTGCCGAGTTCGAGGGCGATGCCGAGGTCATCGGCCTGCGCCCGGATGTCGCCCAGCTCCGCGGTCGTCATCGAGTCGATCGGCGCGAAGTCGCAGACCTGGAACAGCCCGATCCCGAGCGCGTGCGTGCGCAGCAGCGCGTCGTGGAGCGACAGCCCGTCCCGGTGCGCCCAGAAGAAGGCGTAGGTGCCCAGCCCGATCATGCGGCGGCCTCGTCGAGCACTGCGGCGAGCGCGGAGACGTCGTGGGCGAAGCGGCCGAGGAAGAGCCCGTCGACCGAGTCACCGAGCCCGGCCAGCAGACCGGGGCCGGCGCTGCCGCCGTAGATCACGGTGCTGCCGGGCCCCGCCGTCGCGGCCCAGGCGCGCAGGGCAGAACACACCTCGGCGATGTGGTCCGGCGCCGCCGGCCGATCGGCCCCGATCGCCCAGACGGGCTCGTAGGCGACGATCACGCGGCCCTCCGGCGCCCCGGCCAGTGCGGAGTCCAGCTGCGCGAACGTCTCGGCCGTCGCGGATGCCGTCGACGACTCGGCCGCCTCGCCCACGCAGAGCACGGGGACGATGCCGTTGCGCAGGGCCGCGGCCGTCTTGAGGGCGACCACGGCATCCGTCTCGCCGAACAGTCGGCGGCGCTCGGCGTGGCCGACCTCGACGACGCCAACCCCCAGCTCGGCCAGCTCGGCGCCGCTCACCTCGCCCGTGAAGGCCCCCGCGTCCTCCCAGAACAGGTCCTGCGCGCCGACGACCACGCCGGTTCCCGCGAACGCGTCGAGGGCGGCCGGGATGGAGACGAAGGAGGGCACGACGAACAGCTCGACGCGCCCCGAACGCACCGCGGGATGGGCGCGGGCGAGCTCGGCGACACGGCCGAACCATTCGCGCGCGCGTTCGGGCCCGAAATACATCTTCAGGCTGACCCCGACGGTGACGGCCGCCATCAGCAGACGCCGGTGCTCTCGTAGGCGTCGAGCACGGCGACCTTCTCGGCGCTGGCCGAGCCCTCGTCGAAACGGTAGGTGAGCCACTCCCGCACGAGCCGGCGCGCGAGCTCGATGCCGATCACGCGCTGGCCCATGGTGAGCACCTGCGCGTTGTTCGAGAGCACCAGGCGCTCCACCGAGAAGCTGTCGTGGGCGACGGAGGCGCGGATGCCACGCACCTTGCCGGCGGCCATCGCCACTCCCATGCCGGTGCCGCAGATGAGCAGGGCCCGATCCGCCTCCCCCGCCGCGACGAGCTCTCCGGCCGTGACGCCGATGGTCGGGTACGCGGTGTGGCCGTCGGCGTCCACGCCGACGTCGGTCACGGACTCCACGAGGTCGCTCGCCTCGAGGTCGCGCTTGAGGATCTCCTTGTAGTCGTACCCGGCGTCGTCGGAGCCGATCACGATCCTGAGCCTGTCCATCAGTTGTCCTCCTGCAGTACCTGTGCGACGCGCGTCACGATGAGCGCGAACGAGTGGGCGCCGGCGTCCGGCGTGCCGAGGCTCTTCTCGGCGTGCGGGCGCGCGCGCCCGATCCTGGGGAGCAGCCCGGATGTCGCGGCCGCCGCCGCCGTGGAGCTG
>JAODAU010000229.1 GCA_025463615.1 Microbacteriaceae bacterium
CCAGGCCATGTACGGCTGGTACGCCTACGACCCGCGGATTCGATCCAACATCGGCATCCGCAGGCGCCTCGCACCCCTGCTCGACAACTCCCGCGCCGAGCTGGAGCTGGCCCACGCCCTGCTCTTCAGCCTGCCGGGCAGCCCGTTCCTGTACTACGGCGACGAGATCGGCATGGGCGACAACATCTGGCTCCCCGACCGGGACGCCTCGCGCACGCCCATGCAGTGGACCCCCGACCGCAACGCCGGGTTCTCCTCCGCAGACCCCGGCAAGCTCTACCTGCCGGTCGTGCAGTCGCTCGTCTACAACTACAACCTCATCAACGTCGAGTCGCAGCTGGCCCAGTCGCGGTCGCTGCTGCACTGGGTTCGCAACGTGATCCACGTGCGCAAGGCGCACCCCGCGTTCGGCCTGGGCAGCATCACCGTGCTCGAGACCAACCACGAGTCGGTGATCGCGTTCGTGCGGTCGTATGCAGGCTCGGGCACGCAGTTCGGCGACTCGGCCGAAGACGTGCTCTGCGTCTTCAGCTTCGCCCACAATCCGGTCGCGGTGACCATCACGGCCCCGCAGTTCGGCGGCTCGCACCTCTTCGACCTGTTCGGCGGCGGCGAGTTCCCGGCCTTCTCGGAGGAGGGCGAGTTGACCCTCACTCTCGGCACGCAGAACTTCTACTGGTTGCACGTCGGGTCGCCGAGTTTCGCCGGTGGTCGCCCTTAGAGTGGCGGTGTGAGCACGCCATGGTTTGATCGTCTCGGCGTCTTCGACCTCGAGACGACGGGCATCGATACCGATACCAGTCGCATCGTCTCCGCGTACGTCGGCGTGATCGAGGCGGATGGCGCGGCCAGGGGGGTCTCCTGGCTCGCCGACCCCGGCATCCCGATCCCGGCGCAGGCGACCGCGGTGCACGGCATCACCACGGAGCGCGCGCAGGCCGAGGGGCGCCCCGCGGCCGAGGTGGTCGCGGAGATCGTCGCGGTGATCCGCGCGCTGCTCGCCCAGGGCGTGCCTCTGGTGGTCTACAACGCGGCCTACGACATCACCCTGCTGAACCGCGAGTGCGTGCGCTACGGTATCGAGCCGCTCGCGGATCCGACGCCTGTGATCGACCCGCTCGTGATCGACCGCGCCATGGACCGTTACCGCAAGGGCAAGCGCACACTGGAGGTGGCGGCGGAGTTCTACGGCGTCGAACTCACCGACGCGCACGACGCCGAGGCGGATGCCGTGGCCGCCGGCCGCGTCGCCCAGGCGATCGCCCGCAAGTACGCCGACACCCTCGGCGACGACGTGGTGATGGTGCACGCCAACCAGGTCTCCTGGGCCTCCGAGAGCGCCGTGAGCTTCCAGGAGTACATGCGCCGAACCAAGGACCCGGAGTTCGTGGCCGACGGCGCGTGGCCCGAGCGGTTGTGACCGCCACCCTCGTCATCGTTGCGGCGCTGCTGGTCGACGCGGAGGGGCGCGCGCTGCTCGTGCGCAAGCGCGGCACGACGAAGTTCATGCAGCCCGGCGGCAAGCCGGAGCCGGGTGAGATGGATGCCGCGGCGCTGGCTCGCGAGCTGAACGAGGAGCTCGGCCTGGTCGTCGACCCCGCCGAGTTGACCCGGGTGGGCCGGTTCTGGGTCGCGGCCGCCAACGAGAGCGACACCATCCTCGATGCGCGGGTGTTCGACGCTCCCGTCGTCACGACGACGGTGCAGGTCGCGGCCGAGATCGAGGAGCTCATCTGGATCGACCCTGCGAAGCCCGGTTACATCGACCTGGCCCCCCTCAGCTCGGAGGAGCTGCTCCCGCTGCTCGCGGCCCGCGCCGCGGCATCCGACTCGCGCGCGTCCTGACGGACCTGTCGTTTCACACGCCGTAATCGGCCCTCGCCGCACGGCGCGTCACTCGCGATGTCCGTCGCGGCACACATGGGCACTCGAAGCATGTCGCGGCGGGGTTATTGCCCGGCGGCGGGAGGCCTGCGCCCCGCCGCGAGGCAATAACCCCGCCGCGGGCGCGCAGATCCCCCGCCACGAGGGTCGCGTGGGCCGGTTAACGCGGGAACGGCGCCCGGCCGGAGCCGGACGCCGTTCGAGCGGGCAGGTGTTACTTGCCGAAGTTCTTGTAGCGCGAGTTGAACTTCTCGACGCGGCCCGCGCTGTCGAGGATGCGCTGCTTGCCCGTGTAGAACGGGTGCGAGGCGGACGAGATCTCGACGTCGATGACCGGGTAGGTCACGCCGTCCAGCTCGATCGTCTTGTCGCTCGAGACGGTCGAGCGGGTGAGGAACGTCTCGCCGCTGGCCAGGTCGCGGAACACGACCGGCTTGTAGTCGGGGTGGATGTCAGTCTTCATCGGTGATTCCTTGCGTGGATGGGAAGTATGTGGGCCCGCGGGCCAGCTATCTACGTTACCAGACTCAGACGGCTCGCGCAGTGAACCGGCCGTCGTGCTCCTCCACGGAGAGGTCGAGGCCAAAGGTGCGGCTCAGGTTGTCGGCGGTGAGCACCTCCGCGATGGGGCCGGATGCCGTGATCTGCCCGTTCAACAGCAGCATCGCCTTGTCGAAGCCGACCGGGATCTCCTCCACGTGGTGTGTCACCATCACGATCGCGGGAGCCTGGGCCGCCTGGGCGTAGCCGCCGAGCAGCTGGAGCAGCTCCTCGCGGGCACCGAGGTCGAGGCTTGCGGCGGGCTCGTCGAGCAGCAGCAGCTCGGGGTCGGTCATCACCGAGCGCGCGATCTGCACGCGCTTCTGCTCGCCGTCGCTGAGGTCGCCGAAGCGGCGGTTCTCGAGCTGGTCGAGCTTCCACTCCGCCAGCACGCGCTGCGCGCGGCGCGTGTCGATCTCCTCATACTCCTCGTTCCAGCGGCCGGTCACCGAGTACGCGGCGGTGAGCACGACATCCAGCACGGTCTCGTTGGCGGGGATGCGGCGCGCCATCGCCGTGGACGCGAAACCGATGCGCGGCCGCAGGTCGAACACGTCGACGGAGCCGAGCGGGCTGTCGAGGATCGTGACTTTGCCGCCGGACGGGTGCACCATCGCCGCGGCGATCTGCAGCAGCGACGTCTTGCCCGCGCCGTTCGGCCCGAGGATGACCCAGCGATCCTCGCTCTCGACGCTCCAGCTCAGGTCGTCGAGGATGGTATTGCCATCGCGCACGAAGGAGACGTCGGAGAGCTGCAGAACGCGTGCCATGGGTGCAAGCCTACGCGAGCGTCGCCGCGTCAGCCCGCCAATACAGACGCGTAGATCTCCTGTGTCCGCTTCGAGATCGCGGCCCAGCCGAAGAGCTTCTCGGCGCGTTCGCGACCGGCCAGCCCCATCCTCCGGGCACCGTCGGGATCGCTCACGACCTCGGTGAGGATGCGGGCCAGGTCGTCGACGAAACGCTCCGGGTCGAGCGGCGTGCCGGTGCCGTCATCCGCCTGGTCGATGGGCACGAGGCGGCCGGTGACGCCCTCGTCGACGACCTCGGGGATGCCGCCGGTCGCGGTGCCGACCACGGGCGCGCCACAGGCCATCGCCTCGAGGTTCACGATGCCGAGCGGCTCGTAGACCGACGGGCAGACGAAGGTGGTCGCCGCGGTGAGCACGGCGGAGAGGTCGGGCTGGCTGAGCAGCTCCTCGATCCAGATCACGCCGCTGCGCTGCGTCTGCAGTTCGGCGACGCCTGCACGCACCTCGGCGAGGATCTCCGGGGTGTCCGGCGCCCCGGCGCAGAGCACGAGCTGCACCTCGGGGGGCAGCTTCGCGGCCGCGCGCAGCAGGTAGGTGAGCCCCTTCTGGCGGGTGATCCTGTCGACGAAGACCACGGACGGCCGGGACCGGTCGATGCCGAGCTTCTCGAGCAGCTCGTCGTTCTGCACGGGCTTCCACTTGTCGAGGTCGATGCCGTTGTGCACGGTGACCACGCGCTCCTCGTCGAGGAACGGGTAGGAGCGCAGGATGTCGCGGCGCATGCCGTCGCTCACCGCGATGATCGCGTCCGCAGCCCGGAACGCGCCGCTCTCGATCCAGGTCGAGACGCGGTATCCGCCGCCGAGCTGCTCGGCCTTCCACGGCCGCAGCGGCTCGAGGCTGTGCGCGGTGACCACGTGCGGGATGTCGTGCAGCAGCTGGGCGATGTGGCCCGCGCCGTTCGCGTACCAGGTGTGCGAGTGCACGAGGTCGGCTCCCCCGGCATCCTGCGCCATCTGCAGGTCGACGCCCAGCGTCGCCAGCGACGGGTTCGCCTTGGTGAGCTGCGGCGGCACGAGGTAGGAGTAGACCCCCGGCTCGTCGCGGGGCAGCCCGAAGCAGCGCACGAGCACGTCGATGTCGCGGCGCAGCGCCTTGACGAGCTCGGCGACGTGCACGCCGGCGCCGCCGTACACCTCCGGCGGATATTCACGGGTCAAAAGGTCGACTCTCACACGTGAACGCTAGTACACCCCCGAGGGTGCCCGTATGTTGGTCCCATGGCATCGAAGAAGATCTTTGGCATCGTCCTCGCCGGCGGTGAAGGCAAGCGGCTCATGCCGCTCACGGCGGACCGGGCCAAGCCCGCCGTGCCATTCGGGGGCAACTACCGCCTCATCGACTTCGCGCTCTCGAACCTCATCAACTCGGGGCTGCGCCAGATCGTCGTGCTCACGCAGTACAAGTCGCACAGCCTCGACCGCCACGTCTCGCAGACCTGGCGTCTCGACGGCATCACCAGCTCCTACGTCGCCTCTGTGCCGGCCCAGCAGCGGCTCGGCAAGCGCTGGTTCGCCGGGTCGGCCGACGCCATCCTGCAGAGCCTCAACCTGCTGCGCGACGAGAAGCCGGACATCGTGGTCGTGGTCGGCGCCGACCACGTCTACCGCATGGACTTCAGCCAGATGATCGACGCGCACATCGAGTCGGGCGCGGGCGTGACGGTCGCGGCGATCCGGCAGCCGATCTCGCTGGCCAACCAGTTCGGCGTGATCGAGCTCGACAAGGACGACCCGACGCGCATCTCGCAGTTCCTCGAGAAGCCGCAGAACGCGACCGGGCTCAAGGACTCCCCCGGCGAGGTGCTCGCCTCGATGGGCAACTACGTGTTCGACGCCGACATCCTCATCGATGCCGTGCTGCGCGACGGTGAGGTGCCCACCTCGAACCACGACATGGGCGGCGACATCGTTCCCGACTTCGTCTCGCGCGGCGATGCCGCCGTGTACGACCTCAACCGCAACGAGGTCCCCGGGGCCACCGACCGCGACCGCTACTACTGGCGGGACGTGGGAACGATCGAGTCGTTCTTCGACGCCCACCAGGACCTCATCTCGGCGCTGCCGATCTTCAACCTCTACAACAGCAAGTGGCCGATCTTCAGCCAGCAGCTCAACTCGCCGCCGGCGAAGTTCGTGCGCGACTCCAAGGGCAACCTGGGTACGACCATCGACTCGATCGTGTCGCTCGGATCGCTGCTCTCCGGTGCGCACATCGAGCGGAGCGTGCTCGGGCCGTGGGCGATCATCGAGTCGGGTGCGCGGGTGATCGACTCGATCGTGTTCGACCGGGTGAAGATCGGGCCGGACTCGATCGTGCGCCGCGCCATCCTCGACAAGGAGGTCATCGTGAGCCCCGGGGCCACGGTGGGCGTGGATGCCGACGCCGACCGCGCGCGCGGCTTCACCGTGACCGAGACCGGCATCACCGTCGTGGGCAAGGGCGTCACGGTAACCTGACCTGGTGCCCCGCTTTCTCGTCGTGCTCGACGTCGACTCCACCCTGATCGAAAACGAAGTCATCGAGCTGCTGGCGGATGCCGCCGGCTCCGGCGAGGAGGTGGCCGCGATCACCTCCGCGGCCATGAACGGCGCGCTGGACTTCGAGCAGAGCCTGCGCGCGCGGGTCGCGACGCTGGCCGGGCTGCCCGAGTCGGTGTTCGCGGATGTCGCGGCGAAGATCACGGTGACGCGCGGCGTCCCCGAGATGGTGGCCGGCATCCACGCGGCGGGCGGTCGCGTCGGCGTGGTCTCGGGCGGCTTCCACGAGCTGGTCGACGGGCTGGCCGGGTCGCTCGGCCTCGACTACCACCGCGCCAACCGGCTCGAGGTCGTCGACGGCGTGCTCACCGGCGGCCTGGTCGGCCCCGTGATCGACGCGCAGGCCAAGGCCGACACGCTGCGCGAGTGGGCGGCCGACACCGGGGTGCCGCTCGCCCAGACCGTCGCCGTGGGCGACGGGGCCAACGACCTGCCCATGATGGCGATCACCGGCCTCGCCGTCGGCTTCGACGCGAAGGCGCCGGTGCGCGACGAGGCGGACGTGCTGATGGACGTGCGCGACCTCGCGCAGGTGCTGCCCCTGTTGGGCCTAATGCCCCATACCTAGGCCGCCATCCACCGGGATGACCGCGCCTGAGATGTAGCCGGCGTCGTCACCGGCGAGCCAGGCGATCACCTTCGCGACCTCTTCGGGGCTGGCGAACCGACCGGCCGGGATGGACTTCTTGTACTCGGCCAGCTGCTCCGGCGGCACTTCCGCCGTCATGTCGGTCTCGATGAGGCCGGGTGCGACCACGTTCGCCGTGATCCCTCGGGCGCCGAGCTCGCGCGTGATCGAACGCGCGAGTCCCACGAGGCCGCTCTTCGACGCGGCGTAGTTCACCTGCCCGGCCGAGCCGAGCAGGCCGGCCACGCTGGAGACGAGGATGATGCGGCCGAACCGCGCCTTCAGCATCCCCTTCGACGCCCGCTTCACCACGCGGAAGGCGCCGGTGAGGTTGGTGTCGATCACCGAGGTGAAGTCCTCCTCGCTCATGCGCAGCAGCAGCGTGTCGCGGGTGATGCCGGCGTTCGCCACCACCACCTCGACGGGGCCGAGTTCGGCCTCGACGGCGCTGAAGGCGGTGTCGAGCGAGGCGGCATCCGTCACGTCGGCGACGACGGTGAGGGTGCCCTCGGGGCCCTCGCCGCTGCGGGCGGTGACGGCCACGCGGTGGCCCTGGGCGACGAATTCGGCGGCGATGGCGCGGCCGATGCCCCGGTTTCCCCCGGTGACGAGGACGGTGCGTGCGGTGGTCATGGTTGGCTCACTTTCGTTCCGGGCAAACTCCTTCGATCCTAGACGTAGGCTTATCCCAGCCCATGGCGAAGACGCAATCGATCACCAGCATCCCCCGGTCGCCGAACGACGATCGGCACAGCCGCATGGTCCGGTACTCGATCGGCATGGGCATCCGCGTGCTGTGCCTCATCTCGCTGGTGTTCCTGCGCGGCTGGTGGCTGGTGCTCCCCGCCATCATCGCGATCGCGGGCCCCATGATCCTGGTGGTGCTGGCCAACGCCGTCGGGCCGAAGACGGCCTCCGCGGTGGAGCGCCCCGGCAGCATCGTGCCCGTCTCCCGGCCGCAGTCCCCGGACGACCCGGCATGATCGGCGAGGTCACCGGCACCGTCTGCTCGAGAGCCGGCTGCGCCGAGGATGCCGCGTGGAACGTCAACTGGCGCAACCCCCGCATCCACGGCGTCGACCGCGTGAAGGTCTGGCTCGCCTGCGACGAGCACGTGGAGTACCTGCGCGACTACCTCGCCACCCGTGACTTCCCCGTAGTCGTCACTCCCCTCGGCGTGGCGGTGGATGCCGTATGAAGGCCTGGCGCATCGCCTTCAGCAGGCGCTACCTCGGCTACCTCGCCCTCGCGATCGTGTTCTCGATCGCCTGTGTCGCCCTCTCGCACTGGCAGGTGGACCGCCTCAACGAGACCCGCACCGCCAACAATCTGGTCGAGCGCAACTTCGATTCGACGCCGACCCCGCTCGCCGAGGTGCTGCCGACGCTCACGTCGTACACGGGCAGCCAGGAGTGGAAGCAGGTGACGGTCCGCGGCCGCTACCTGCTCGACCAGCAGCTGCTCGTGCGCAACCGCCCGCTCGACGGAAACCCGGGCTTCGAGGTGCTCGATCCGCTGCTGCTGGACGACGGCACCGTCTTCATCGTCGACCGCGGCTACGTGCCCACCGGCAACCACCAGGACCTGCCCGACTCGATCCCGGAGCCGTCATCCGGCCGCGTGACGGTCGTCGCGCGCCTTCAGGCGAGCGAGCCGACGTTCGACCAGACGGCGGGCAAGGGCCAGGTCTCCACCATCCACCTGCCCCGGGTCGCGGAGCTGGTCGGCAAGCCGACCTTCACACGCGCCTACGGACTGATGGTGCACGAGACGCCCGCGGCTGCCACGAACCCGATGCCGCAGCCGAAGCCGCAGCTCGACGAGGGGCTGCACATCTCCTACGCGATCCAGTGGATCCTCTTCGGCATCATGGCGTTCCTGGGCCTCGGCTACGCGATCCGCACCGAGTATCGCGCTCGCAACGCCGACGACCCGGTCGAGCGCGAGCGGGCGGCCGAGCGGGAGCGCCGCAGGGCGGCGAAGCCCCGGTCGGATGCCGAGGTCGAGGACGAGCTGCTCGACAGCGTCACCAAATAGGCGGATCGAGCCCGTCCAGATCGGCCGTCAGGCCAGCGTCACGAGCTCCTGGTAGTCGTGGTTCCAGTGGTCCTCCTGGCCGTCCGGCAGCAGGAGCACGCGCTCGGGGTTGAGCGCCTCCACGGCGCCCTCGTCGTGGCTCACGAGCACCACGGCGCCGGCGTAGTTGGCGAGGGCGTCGAGGATCTCGATACGGCTCGCCGGGTCGAGGTTGTTGGTGGGCTCGTCGAGCAGCAGCACGTTGGCGCCGGAGACGACGATCATCGCGAGGGCCAGGCGGGTCTTCTCGCCGCCGGAGAGCACGCCTGCGGGCTTCGCCGTGTCATCCCCCGTGAACAGGAACGATCAGAGCACGCGGCGCGCCTCCGTCTCGGTGATGTTCGGCGACGACGAGACCATGTTCTCGAGCACGGAACGCTTGACGTCGATCGTCTCGTGCTCCTGCGCGTAGTAGCCGATGCGGAGGCCGTGGCCGGGCTCGACTTTGCCGGTGTCCGGGTCATCCACGCCGGCCAGGATGCGCAGCAGTGTGGTCTTGCCTGCACCGTTGAAGCCGAGCACGACGACCTTCGAGCCGCGGTCGATCGCGAGGTCGACGGAGGTGAAGATCTCGAGCGAGCCGTAGCTCTTCGACAGGTTGGATGCCATGAGCGGCGTCTTGCCGCAGGGCGCCGGCTCCGGGAAGCGCAGCTTTGCCACCCGGTCAACGGACCGCACCTCTTCGAGGCCCGCGAGCATCTTCTCCGCACGCCGCACCATCTGGTGCGCCGCGGCGGCCTTCGAGGCCTTGGCGCCGAAGCGCGCGGCCTGCATCTGCAGCACGCCCGCCTTCTTCTCGACGTTGACGCGCTCCTTCTTGCGGCGCTCCTCGTCGGATGCGCGCTGGCGCTGGTAGTGCTTCCAGCCCATGTTGTAGATGTCGATCTGCTGGCGGTTGGCGTCGAGGTAGAACACGCGGTTGACCGTCTCGCCCACGAGCTCGACGTCGTGCGAGATCACGATGAACCCGCCCGAATAGTTCTTGAGG
>JAODAU010000246.1 GCA_025463615.1 Microbacteriaceae bacterium
CTCGCCGTCCACCACCCGGAAGCTGTGCACCGATCCGTTGGTGATCGGCACGCCGCGGTGGGCGGGGGAGTGCGGCGAGACCTCGTTGAGCACCGTGCGGATCACGCCGCCGTGCGTGGTGACGATGAGGTCGGCCCCCGGGTTGCGTTCGGCCAGCGCCAGCAGGGCCGGGATCACGCGCCCCGCGACCGCCTCGCGCGTCTCGCGACCGGGAACCGTGGTGCCCACGGGGAAGCGGCGGTCGAGCTCCTGCGCCTCGAGCCCCTCGGCCTCGCCGTACTGGCGCTCGGCCAGGTCGTCGATGATCTCGACGTCGTCGATGCCAATCTCGGAGCCGATGATCTTCGCCGTCTCCAGCGCACGCGACAGGGGACTCGACGCGATGGCGGTCCAGTCGCGCCGCGACAGCAGCTCGCCCGTGCGGGCGGCCTGGGCGCGGCCCGTGGCGTTGAGCGGGATGTCGGTGCTGCCCTGGATGCGGCGGGCCAGGTTCCAGTCCGTCTCGCCGTGGCGCACGAGGTAGAGCTGGGTCATCGTCGGTGTCCTCCCGGTCGGGCCGGGCACCGGCGGGTCAGACGAGGCGCTCGGCGAGCTTCTCGAGGGTGTCGGTGGTGCCCGCGTCAATCTTAACCGTGGCGCGGGTGTCGCCCTTCGTCATCCCGCGATTGATTATCACGATCGGGAGTCGACGCTTGGCGGCCTGGTCGAGCAGGCGGATGCCGGAGTTGACCACGAGCGACGACCCGGCGATGAGCAGCGCCTGCGCCGACTGCACGAGCGCGCTGGCCTCGAGGAACTTCTCGGTGGGGATGAACTCGCCGAAGAACACGATGTCGGGCTTGAGGATGCCGCCGCACACGCTGCACTCGGGGGTGACGAACTCGTCGATCTGGGTGAACGCGACGTCTCCGTCGGGGCCGAGCTCGCCGGCATCCGGGTCGTCCAGCCAGGCGTTCTGGGCCGAGATGCGCGCGGCGATGTCGTCGCGGGCGAAGGTCTGGCCGCAGGTGAGGCAGCGCACCCGGTCCATGGTGCCGTGCAGGTCGACCACGCGGAGCGAGCCGGCGCGCAGGTGCAGGCCGTCGACGTTCTGGGTGACGATGCCGTTGACCACGCCGTCCGCCTCGAGGCGGGAGAGGGTGCGGTGGCCGTCGTTGGGGCGGGCGCCGTCGAAGCGCTTCCAGCCGAGGTGGCTGCCGGCCCAGTAGCGCTTGCGGTAGTCGGCACTGGCCAGGAACTGGTCAAAGGTCATCGGGTTGCGGGGCGGAGCGCCCTCGCCGCGGTAGTCGGGGATGCCGGAGTCCGTGCTCATGCCGGCCCCGGTGAGCACCGCGATGCGCCGCCCGGCGAGTGCCTCGGTGGCGCGATCGAGCTGCTCGGTGGTCGCCACCGGCCAGTCCCGCACCGCTGCCCTGCCCGTCATGCTGCCCTCTCGCGCTCACTGGGTTCGTCCCCAGACTAAACACCGGAGTTTTCGATTATGTTTCCAACTGCTGGCAACGAGCGCGCTGCAGCACTACGCCGGGAGAGAAATGCACGTCATCCGCATCGAGGATCTCGACGATCCCGGCCTCGCCGACTACGCCCGGCTCACCGATGTCGCGCTGCGCCGGGTGAGCGAGCCGGCCGGCGGCCTGTACATCGCGGAGGGCTCGAAGGTGATCTCGCGGGCCATCGCCGCGGGGCACCGGCCGCGGTCGCTGCTGCTGCAGGAGCAGTGGCTGGCGGATGTCGAGCCGCTCGTGCGCGACCTGGACGTTCCCGTGTACGTGGGCCCGGCATCCCTGCTCGAGCAGCTCACCGGCTACAACCTGCACCGCGGCGCGCTCGCCTCGATGCACCGGCCGCCGCTGCCCGATCCCGCCGACCTGCTGCGGGACGCCCGGCGTGTCGTGATCATCGAGGACGTCGTGGACCACACCAACGTGGGCGCGATCTTCCGCGCGGCGGCGGGCCTCGGCGCCGACGCGGTGCTGGTCACGCCGCGGTGCGCCGATCCGCTCTACCGCCGCAGCGTGCGGGTGAGCATGGGCACCGTGCTGCAGGTGCCGTGGACGCGGCTGCCGGAGTGGCCGGATGCCACGCGCATCCTGCACGAGGCCGGCTTCCACGTCGCCGCGCTCGCGCTGGCCGACGACGCGCTCACGCTCGACGAGCTCGCGG
The DNA here is from genome assembly GCA_025463615.1 of Microbacteriaceae bacterium. The sequence goes on from JAODAU010000246.1 coordinate 2,164, forward strand.
CGGATCCGCCCGAGCGCGTGGCCCTGCTGCTCGGGGCGGAGGGCGACGGGCTGAGCCGGGCCGCCATCCATGCCGCCGACTCGGTGGTGACGATCCCGATGCTTCACGGGGTGGACTCGCTCAACGTGGCGTCGGCGAGCGCGGTGGCACTCTGGGCGCTCCGGGCGCGGTGATCGTCATGGACTTCGTGAACCCAGCACCGAGGCGAGGCGAAGGCCGCCGTAGAGCAGGAGGACTGCTCCGACCCCGAAGAGAGGGGCCGCGGCGGCGAGTGAGACACTGCGGCGGGCGAGATGGACAGCAATGACGGGGACGGCGACAGCCAGACAGACCGCGACCGCTTCCGCAGCACCCAGGATCCACATCGCGGCCGGGTAATCGCAATATCCCGACCCGCAACTGCCGTCGGCGAAGGTGCTGAGCGGCGCGTAGATGAGAATGAGACACCCATCCAAGACGAAGAACACCACGAACGCGGCGACGGCCAGGAGGGTCGGCATTCGCGCGCGAAGCGAGGACATTGTTACGTAACCTACTGGTACGCGGTTGTCGCGTCCAGGAAGCGGTCCGACTCCCTCCGGGCGCGGTGACAGGTTCGCCGGGCATCCGGTCGTTAGCATGAACCAGTGCCGCTGAACCGACGACCTCTGGATCGACGCCAGATCTACCGGCGCCGTCGACTCGCCGTCTTCGGCGCCATCGCGCTCGTCGTCGCCGTGGGACTGTACCTGCCGCTGACGCTGCTCGCGCCGATCGCCTACGCGGACCAGACGGTGGCAAAGGTGGTCGTGCCGACCAGCGCGTCGGCATCCATCACCTGGCCGGCGTTCGGCGCCAGCGCGTTCGGAGTGCTGGGGGAGCCGGGCGTGGCCGGGAGCAGCGGGAGCACGACGCCGCTGCCGATCGCGAGCATCTCCAAGATCGTCACGGCGCTGGTGACCCTCGAGGCCAAGCCGCTGAAGCCGGGCGAGGACGGCCCGACGATCACATTCAGCGCCGCCGACCACGCGCTCTACAGCAAGTACGTCAAGCTGCAGGGCACGGTCGCGCCGATGGCCACCGGGTCGAGCATGACCGAGCACCAGGTGATGCAGGTGGCCCTCATCGCGTCGGCCAACAACTACGCGGAGGCCCTCGCCGACTGGGCGTTCGGCTCGGAGGCGGCCTTCGTCGCCGCCACCAAGACCTGGCTGGCCGCACACCACCTCGATTCCACGACCCTCGTCGAGCCGACCGGCATCAACCCCGCGAACGTGAGCACGGCGACCGACCTGGTGAAGCTCGGTACGCTGGCGCTTGCCGACCCGATCGTCTCCGACATCGTCGACACGCCGACCCTGACGCTCCCCGGCGTCGGTACCGTCAAGGACACCAACAAGCTGCTGGGCAAGGAGGGCGTGTTCGGCATCAAGACGGGGACTCTGGTGCCGGCAGGCTCCAACCTGCTCTTCGCCGCGCACTACACCGTCGCGGGCAAGAAGCTCACGATCGTGGGGGCGGTGGTCGGGGCGAAGGACCGGGACACGCTGTACCCGGCGGTCACGGCCCTGCTGAAGGCGATCAAGGGCGGATTCCACGCCGTGACCCTGGCGAAGAAGGGCCAGTCGTTCGCCACCTACAACACCGCCTGGAACGGCTCGGCGAAGGCCGTGGCCCGTTCCGACGTGAAGGCCGTGGTCTGGAGCGACTCGAAGATCAGCTCGATCGTCACGCCCGCCCCGATCCGGTTCGCTGCAAAGGGCGCGAAGGCGGGGGTGGCGACCTTCACGGTCGGCACGACGAACGTCGCCGTGCCGCTCGTGCTGAGCCGCGGGATCGTCGACCCGGGCCCGTTGTGGCGCCTCGCGAACCCGATGGCCACGCTGGGCATCGGGCGCTAGCTACAGCGAGGTGGTGCGGTACGGCCCCGGGTCGGGCCGCTTCGCGGTGATGCCGTCGCCGGAGGACTGGTGGCGGATGCGGCGGATCACCCACGGCAGCAGGTACTCGCGTGCCCAGCCCATGTCCTCCACCCGCGCCTGGCGCCACGCGATCTTCGTCAACGGCTCGGGGTTGTACGGCTCGATCTCGTTCTTCACGTTGAGCGAGTCGAGAACCATGCGCGCGATCGTGTTGTGGCCGATCGGGGAGAAGTGCAGCCGGTCGGGCGCCCACATGCGTGGGTCCTTGAGCTCGCGCAGCGCCCACATGTCGGCGACCACGAGGTCGTGGCGCAGGGCTATCGCGCGCAGGTTCTCGTTGTAGATGGCCACCTTGCCGCGGATGCGGCGCATCACCGGGGTCATCCCGATGTCGGGGCCGTTGAACAGCACGA
>JAODAU010000296.1 GCA_025463615.1 Microbacteriaceae bacterium
GACGATCTCGAAACCGGGGCCGCGGTCGTTGACCTCCTCGGCGCCGGCATCGAGCACGGCGCCCAGGATGCCGTCCTCGTCGACGCCCTCGGACTTCGTGACCGAGATGACACCCTTGCGGGTGAAGTTGTAGGCGACACTGCCCGGGTCGCCCATGGTGCCGCCGTTGCGGGTCATCACGGTGCGCACGTTGGCCGCGGCGCGGTTGCGGTTGTCGGTGAGGCACTCGATGAGCAGGGCGACACCGCTGGGCGCGTAGCCCTCGTACATGATCGTCTGGTAGTCGACGGCCTCGCCGAGCTGGCCCGATCCGCGTTTGATCGCGTTATCGATGTTGGAGTTGGGAACCGAGGTCTTCTTCGCTTTCTGCACGGCGTCGACCAGGGTCGGGTTGCCCGACAGGTCTGCGCCGCCGAGCTTCGCGGCGACCTCGATGTTCTTGATGAGCTTCGCGAACGACTTGGCACGGCGCTGGTCTTTGACCGCTTTCTGGTGCTTCGTCGTCGCCCATTTGGAGTGGCCTGACATGCCGACCATTCTAGCCAGCCGCGCGCGATCCCTCCGGACTCACACGGTTCCGTCGACGAGATAGTCGGCGGAGTCCCGCGGATGCTCGCGCGCGACCCACTCGTCCTCCGCCGCCATCCAGCCCTCCCAGAGCGGCAGGGCGTCTGCTCCGTTGCGCTCGAGGCCGCGGGCGAGGCGCAGCTCCGCCGGCGCGTCCACCCAGATGCTGAAGTCGAGAAACGGCCGGAAGACCTCCCGAGACGACGAGACGCCTTCGAGGATGACGACGCCACCGGGCCCGACCTCGTGCCACTCGGCGAGCTCCCGCCGATCCCAGTCGTAGCGGCGGAAGCGCGCGGGCCGCCCAGCGCCGAGCGGCTCGAGCACCTCGGCGAGCACACGCGGCCACCACTCGAGCGGAACGTCCCAGCTCGCGAAATCGTCGGTGTGGATCACCGTGGCGCCGAGCTCCGCGGCCAGCGCGCCGGCGAGGGTGCTTTTGCCGGCGCCGCCGAGCCCGTCGACCGCGACCACGCCGCCGTTCTCGCCGACCCGCGATCGGATCCGCGAAACCAGGGGGGCGATGTCCATCGATCAGGCCGCGGCGCGCACCCGGTCGAGGAAGTAGCTGTGGAAGCGCGTGTCGCCGGTCATCTCGGGGTGGAAGGAGGTGCCGAGGAGGTTGCCCTGCTCGACGGCGACGACGCGCCCGTCGTCCAGCGACGCGAGCACCGTGACGCCCGATCCGACGTCCTCGACGACCGGACCGCGGATGAAGACCGCGTGCACCGACGGGTCGCCGAGCACCGGGATCGGCAGGTCGGTCTCGAAGGAGTCCAACTGCGACCCGAACGCGTTCCGGCGCACCGAGATGTCGAGGCCGCCGAGGCTCTGCTGGCCGGTGATGGCGTCCAGCACCCGGTCGGCCAGCATGATGAGGCCGGCGCACGTGCCGTACACGGGTAGCCCACCGGCGATCGCGGCTTTCAGCGGCTCGGCCAGGTCGAAGGCGCGCGACAGCTTGTCCATGACGCTGGACTCCCCGCCGGGGATGACGAGGCCGGAGACCTCGGAGAGCTCGCTCGCTCGCTTCACCGGCCGGGCATCCGCCCCCAGGGAATCGAGCACGGCGATGTGCTCGCGAAAATCGCCCTGGAGGGCGAGGACGCCGACGACCGGGTTGCTACCAGCCACGCTCGGCGAGCCGGTGCGGGGCCGCCAGGTCGGACACGTTGATGCCGACCATCGCCTCCCCCAGCCCGCGCGACGCCTCGGCGATGACGGCCGGGTCGTCGAAGAACGTGGTCGCCTTGACGATCGCCGCGGCGCGGCGCGACGGGTCGCCCGACTTGAAGATGCCGGAGCCGACGAACACTCCGTCGGCGCCGAGCTGCATCATGAGCGCGGCATCCGCGGGGGTGGCGACGCCACCGGCGGTGAAGAGCACGACCGGGAGCTTGCCGGTGGCCGCGACCTCGAGCACCAGCTCGTACGGCGCCTGCAGCTCCTTGGCCGCGACATACAGCTCGTCGTGCGACTTGGCCGTGAGCGCCGCGATCTCGGACTTGATGGTGCGGATGTGCTTGGTGGCCTCCGAGACGTCGCCGGTACCGGCCTCGCCCTTCGAGCGGATCATGGCCGCACCCTCGTTGATGCGACGCAGCGCCTCGCCCAGGTTGGTGGCACCGCAGACGAAGGGCACCGTGAAGGGCCACTTGTCGATGTGGTTCACGTAGTCGGCGGGCGACAGCACCTCGGACTCGTCGATGTAGTCAACCTTGAGCGACTGCAGGATCTGCGCCTCGACGAAGTGTCCGATGCGAGCCTTGGCCATGACCGGGATGGAGACCTCGGCGATGATGCTCTCGATCAGGTCGGGGTCGCTCATGCGCGCCACGCCACCCTGCGAACGGATGTCGGCGGGCACGCGCTCCAGCGCCATGACCGCGACCGCCCCGGCGTCCTCCGCGATGCGCGCCTGCTCGGCGGTCACCACATCCATGATCACGCCGCCCTTGAGCATCTCGGCGAGCCCGCGCTTGACGCGGCTCGAGCCGATCTCTTCGGAAGTCTTGTTCTCAGCCACTGTTGCCTCTCTGCCGCCCCGAACGATTTCGGAGCCTGTCTATTCTACGGTCGCGCTACGGGGTCGGGTTCGAGGGCCACGCGTTCGCCACCTCGGCCCTGACGTCGCCGAGCAGCTTCGGGATCGCCTTGGTGCCGGCGATGATCGGGAAGAAGTTCGCGTCGGTCGCCCAGCGCGGCACGATGTGCTGGTGCAGGTGCGAGGCGATGCCGGCTCCCGCGATCCTGCCCTGGTTCATGCCGATGTTGAACCCGTCGCAATTCGAGGTCTCGGTGAGCACCCGCATCGCCACCTGCGTGAGACTACCCATCTCGGCGACCTCCTCCGGCGTGGCCTCGTCATACGTCGCAACATGGCGATACGGGCACACCAGCAGGTGGCCGGAGTTGTAGGGGAACAGGTTGAGCAGCGCGTAGCAGTGCTCGCCGCGCGCCACGATCAGCGCCTTCTCGTCGCTCAGCGTCGGCGCCACGCAGAACGGGCACTCCTGCTCGTGCGGGCCCGGGCCGGCCTCGATGTAGACCATGCGGTGCGGGGTCCACAGGCGCTGGAACGCGTCGGGCACGGCCGCGAACTCGCGCGACGACTCCACGGGCACCCCGCCGAAGTCGGCGGCGCCGTACACGCCCTCGTCGACCATCAGACCTGCGCCCTGGTGGCGATCGCCGCCGTGATGCGCTCGATGGCGGCATCCACCGGGATGCCGTTCTCCTGCGTGCCGTCGCGGAACCGGAAGCTGACCGCGCCGGCGGCACGATCCTCCTCGCCCGCGATGAGCTGGAACGGCACCTTGAGCTTGGTGTGGGTGCGGATCTTCTTCGGCATCCGGTCGTTGGAGTGGTCGACCTCGGCGCGCACGCCGGCCTTCTTCAGCTTGCCGATCACCTCGTCGAGGTAGGGGCCGTACTCCTCGGCCACCGGGATGCCGACCACCTGCACCGGGGCCAGCCAGACCGGGAACGCCCCGGCGTAGTGCTCGGTGAGCACCCCGAAGAACCGCTCGATCGAACCGAACAGCGCGCGGTGGATCATCACCGGCCGCTGGCGCGTGCCGTCGGCCGCCGTGTACTCCAGCTCGAAGCGCTCGGGCAGGTTGAAGTCGAGCTGGATCGTGGACATCTGCCAGGTGCGACCGATCGCGTCGCGAGCCTGCACCGAGATCTTCGGCCCGTAGAACGCCGCCCCGCCCGGGTCGGGCACGAGGTCGAGGCCGGAGTCGATCGCGACCTCGCGGAGCGTCTCGGTCGCCTCCTCCCAGATGTCGTCGCCGCCGACGAACTTGTCCGGGTCTTTGGTGGAGAGCTCGAGGTAGAAGTCGTCGAGGCCGTAGTCCTTGAGCAGCGACAGCACGAACTTGAGCGTGCTGGTCAGCTCCTCCTTCATCTTCTCCTTCGTGGTGAAGATGTGGGCGTCGTCCTGGGTCATCCCTCGCACGCGCGTGAGACCGTGGATGACGCCGGACTTCTCGTTGCGATAGACCGTGCCGAACTCGAACAGCCGCAGCGGCAGGTCGCGGTACGACCGCCCGCTCGAGCGGTACACGAGGATGTGCATCGGGCAGTTCATCGGCTTGAGGTAGTAGTCGGCACCCTGGCGGGTGATCTCCCCCTCCTCGTTGCGGGCCTCGTCGAGGTGCATCGGGGGGAACATCCCGTCGGCGTACCAGCCGAGGTGGCCCGAGATCTCGTAGAGGTGCGACTTGGTGATGTGGGGCGTGTAGACGAACTCGTAGCCCTCCTGCTCGTGGCGGCGCCGCGAGTAGTCCTCCATCTCACGACGGATGATGCCGCCCTTGGGGTGGAACACCGCGAGGCCCGATCCGATCTCGTCCGGGAAGGAGAAGAGGTCGAGCTCGGCGCCCAGCTTGCGGTGATCGCGCTTGGCGGCCTCCTCCTGCCGGGCCTGGTAGGCGCGCAGCTCGTCCTTGGTGGGCCACGCCGTGCCGTAGAGCCGCTGCAGCTGCTTGTTCTTCTCCGACCCGCGCCAGTATGCGGCGGCGGACCGGGTGAGCGCGTAGCCGTTGCCGATGAGTCTGGTGCTGGGCAGGTGCGGCCCGCGGCAGAGGTCTTTCCAGACCGTCTCACCGGTCTTCGGGTCGACGTTGTCGTAGATGGTCAGCTCGGTGCCGCCCACCTCGACGGACTCGTTGTCGGAGCCGAGCTCGACCGCCGAGTCCAGCTCGGCGGACGAGGTCTCGCCGCCCTTGAGGCCGATCAGCTCCAGCTTGTACGGCTCATTGGCGAGCTCGGCGCGCGCCTCGTCCTCGGTGACGACCCGGCGCACGAAGCGCTGGCCCTGCCGGATGATGCGCTCCATCGCCTTGTCCACGGCCTTCAGGTCTTCGGGCGTGAGCGGGGTCTCCACGTCGAAGTCGTAGTAGAAGCCGTCGACGATGGGCGGCCCGATGCCGAGCTTCGCCTCCGGGTTGATCGACTGCATCGCCTGGGCGGCGACGTGCGCCGCGGAGTGCCTGAGGATGGCGAGACCGTCGGCCGACGAGATCACGATCGGCTCGACGACATCCCCCGGGTTCACCGTCGCGGCGAGGTCGAGGAGCTTTCCGTCGATGCGCATCGCCACGATCGAGTGGTCGCTGAAGAGCCCGAACCCGGTGGTCGTCTCGGTCGCCGTGATCGTTTCGAAGGCGGAAACGGGGGCGGCGGACTGATCTGACACGGTGTGGTGCTCCTCGAGTCGGTGACGGATTA
>JAODAU010000303.1 GCA_025463615.1 Microbacteriaceae bacterium
CCGGCGCCGCCGTAGATGTCCGCCGTGTCGAAGAGGGTGATGCCGGCGTCGATGGCGGCGTGGATCACGGCATCCGTGCCCTCCTGCGTCTCGGTGGCGGTCTTCGCCCGGCCGAAGTTGTTGCAACCGAGGCCGATCGTGGAGACCATGAGGCCCGATCGGCCGAGGGGACGGTACTGGATTTCAGGCATGGATCCAGCCTAGGCGCGGGCGTCCTCTCCTCCACACCGCGACCGATCGGCGGGGTTCTTCACATGTCCGAATACCGCCAGAGGGATGTCGGATGCCGCAGCTACAGTCGAGCCATGACCACAGTGACTCCCACCCCACATCTTCTCCGGGTCGACAGCCCGATCGGCAGGATCGAACTCCTCGGCGACGGCACCGCGGTGACATCGCTCACCATCGAGCGCGGAGGCGCGCTCCCCCACGACGCCGAGCCCGAGTCGAGCGACCCGATCCTCGAACTCGCCGCCGCCCAGCTCGAGGAGTACTTCGCCGGCTCGCGCACCGACTTCGACGTGCCGGTCCGCGCCGCCGGCACCGACTTCCAGCGCGCCGTCTGGGAACGGCTCGACGCCCTCGCCTTCGGCGAGGTCATCTCCTACGGCGAGCTCGGGCGCTCGACCGGTCGATCAACGGCCGGTCGCGCCGTCGGCGGTGCGGTCGGGGCGAACCCGGTGCCGATCCTCGTGCCGTGCCATCGCGTGCTTGCAAGCAACCAGCGCATCACCGGCTACAGCGCGGGCGAGGGCATCCCCACCAAGCTCTGGCTGCTCGCCCACGAGGGCATCACGGTGTCGGTGTGAGCGGCGTCATCGTCGGGGAGGACGGCAGGGCGCGCTGCTCCTGGGCCGCCAACGACGCCGAGTACCGGCGCTACCACGACGAGGAGTGGGGCACACCGCTGCACGGCGACCGGCCCCTGTTCGAGAAGCTGAGTCTCGAGGGCTTCCAGGCCGGGCTCTCCTGGATCACGATCCTGCGCCGCCGGCCCGCGTTCCGTGAGCTGTTCCACGGCTTCGACATCGACGCGGTCGCCGCGATGGACGAGGCCGACCAGGCGCGCCTGATGCAGGACGCCCGCATCATCCGCAATCGGGCGAAGATCGAGGCGACGATCTCGAACGCGCGCATCGTGGCCGAGCTCATCCGGGAGAAGCCCGGGGCGCTCGACGAGCTGATGTGGGGCTTCGCCCCGCCGCCGCGTCAGCACCTGCCGAAGGACTTCTCGGAGATCCCCGCGGTCACGCCCGAGTCGACGGCGATGAGCAAGACGCTCAAGAAGCTCGGCATGCGATTCGTGGGGCCGACGACGCTCTACGCGCTGATGCAGTCCTCCGGCATGGTCGACGACCACTTCGAAGGCTGCTGGAGGGCCTGAGCGCTCAGGCCGCGGGCGGAGGCGGCGTCTGCTGCGGGTACTGCGGGTACTGCGGCGCCGCGTAGTCGACGTTCGCGTAGTTCGGCGCCGAGCCGTAGCCGGCCAGCGGCGGCCCGTATCCCGCCGCCGTGATCAACTCGGGGCGATACACGTTCTCCTTCGCGCCCATCACGAACGCCCAGGCGAAGGGCAGGAAGATGCCCAGCACCACCCAGCCGCCGGGCTTACCCATGGCGATTCCCGTGCGATACATGCCGATGGCGAGAAAGACGATGACCGCCCAGGCGCCGAAAGGCACCAGCGCGAGGAAGATGAACCAGCCGACCTGGCCCCCCACCTGCAGCCAAGTGAACTGGTTGTAGTACGGCACCCACGCGATCCACGGCTTGACGCCGACCTTGCGGTAGAACACCATGAACGCGAAGCCGTTGAGCACGTACCCGCCGACGACGATCGCGAACCAGATCAGGCTGAACACCAGGAAGAAGCCTATGAATGCGGCGGCGCCGTAGCCGTACCCATAGCCATAGCCGTCGTAGAGAGGATGCATGCCGACAGACTATTGGGTCGCCCCACCATTCAACCGCCGTGCGGCCACGATCTCGGGCACAAGCAACTCCAGCTCGCCCTCCGCACCGCGCCGCAGGTCGGTGCCCGATTCCGCCGCCCACGTGAGCAGCGAGTCGACGTCCGGGTGCGCGACGCCCGCGGTGAGCACGGCGCGCACGAACTCGCCCTTGCCCTTCTTGTTGAAGTGGTTGAGCGCCCGGCGGCGACCGCTCGCGTCCGCGGCGACGACCCGCACGAACCACGCGCCGGGCGCCGGGCCGAGCTCGGCGTACGCCTCCGACCTGAGGTCGAGCACCAGTCCGTCGTGCGCGGCGAGGGCGCGGGAGACCGGCACGCGCCAGGTCGTCTTCAGGGAGAGGCCGGGCATCCGCGAGTCGTGTGACAGGCGATAGGCCGGGATCGGGTCATCCGCTCCCAGTAGCCCGAACAGCGCGGAGTGGATGACGACCGTCGAGCTCGCGAACGCCCGCGCCCCGGAGTCCAACGATTCGACGTCGAGGGCGTCGTACAGCACGCCCGTGTACCGCTCCAGCGCGGGCATCACCGGCGAACTCCCCAGCGTGCGGTTGCGGATCAGCTCGAAGCGCTGCGACGGACCGAGCTTCAGGGCGGCCGCCATCGTGCTCAGGTTGCGGGCGAGCCGACGCGTCGCGGCCAGCACCGCCCGGCGCTGCGCCGTGAGCTCGGGAAAGCTGAGCGCGGTGAGGTCGAGCGCCCGCTCGTCCGCTCCCCCGTCGCGCTTGGTCTCGGACGGGGGCAGGAGCAGCAGCACTCCTAGCCTTCGAGGAAGGCGATGGCCGCCTCGATATTGACGCCGAGCGGGTTGACCGAGTCGAGCCGGATGCGCGGGACCGCGGCGCTGGATCCGCCCCACTCGGAGTACTCGTCGAGGCTCTGCTCGACGGCGTGCCACGTCGGCTCGTTCACGTGCTCGAGCTCTTTGTAGCGCGACTCGAGGCGCTCACGATGCAGCTCCGGGTCGGAGCAGGTGACCTCGATGAAGCGCAGGGGCTCGCCGAGGCGCTGCGCGAGCTCGACCCACTGCTCACGGGCCGGGTCTACGGCGTTGACCGCGTCGACGATCACGTGGTGACCGGACTCGATGACGGCCCCAGCGATCGTCTCGGCGACGAGGTACGCCGCGAGGCCGGTCGGCTGGTCGCTGTCGATGCCCGCGCTGAGAATGGCGTTCTCGATCGGGTCGACGCTGACGATCGAGGCGCCCAGACGCCCGCCGAGCACCTCGGCGATCGTGCTCTTGCCCGTGCC
>JAODAU010000364.1 GCA_025463615.1 Microbacteriaceae bacterium
TTCGGCGACCGTGACGTCCTTCACCATGCCGAGGTCGGTGATCGGTTTCTTGATCTCCGGGTCGTAGACGTCTTTCAACGCCGTACGGACATCATCGACACTGGGGAGCTGCTGGGTGCTGGTCACCGGTGAAAGCACCGACCTTCTCTGCAGGGGAGGGAGATCTTTGAACACATTGGTCACCGACCATGCTACGGACCGGTCGTCTCGGCTGTTTCCGGCCTCTTCACCTTTGCCTTGCGGGGCTTCGTGTTGAGATCTTCGCGGAGCTTGTCGAGCTCGCCGCGGAGGTAGTCGCGAGTGGCCACTTCACCGACGGCGATGCGCAGCGACGCGATCTCCCTGGCGAGATATTCGGTGTCCGCCTTGGTCTGCGAGGCGCGGTTGCGGTCCTCGTCGAGCGAGACGCGGTCGCGGTCGTCCTGGCGGTTCTGCGCGAGCAGGATCAGCGGCGCGGCATACGCGGCCTGGGTGGAGAAGGCCAGGTTGAGCAGGATGAACGGGTACGGATCCCACTGCAGCGCCACGGCGAAGACGTTCAGCGCGATCCAGACGACCACGAGCACCGTCTGCCAGAACAGGTACTTGCCGGTGCCGAGCGCGCGGGCGAGTTTCTCGGAGAACTTGCCGAAGGTGTCGGGGTCGATCTTCAGCGCGAACCGGTTGGGGCGGCGCGGCTGGTCTAGCCTTCGCCGCGAGAGCAGTTCAGCCACGTTTCGCCTCTTCGATAAGGTCTTCGGCGGTGTCGCGCTCGCCGGTGATGTCGTGCAGGCCGGTTTCGCGCCAGTCCTCTGGCAGCAGGTGGTCGAGCACATCGTCGACGGTCACCGCGCCCAGCAGGTGATCCTGCTCGTCGATGACCGGGCCGCAGGCGAGGTTGTACGCGGCGAAGTACCGCGTGACCTCGCTCAGCGACGCGCTCGGCCGCAGCGCCGGGAGATCGGAGTCGACCGCGGTCGCGACCATCTCGGCGGGCGGCTCGCGCAGCAGCCGCTGGAAATGCACGACGCCGACATAGCGCCCTGTCGGCGTTTCGGTCGGCGGGCGGCAGACGAAGACCATGCTGGCCAGCGCGGGCGGCAGCTCCGCGTTGCGGATACGCGCCAGCGCTTCGGCGATCGACGTGTCCGGGGTCAGCACCACGGGTTCGGGCGTCATCAGCCCGCCGGCGGTGTCCGACGAGTACGCCAGCAGCCGCCGGACGGGCGCGGACTCCTCCGGCTCCATCAGTTCGAGCAGCCTGGTCTGGTCCGCCGGGGCCAGCTCGGCGAGCAGGTCGGCCGCGTCGTCGGGGTTCATCGCCTCGAGGATGTCGGCGGCGCGCTCCTCGGGCAGGTAGACCAGCAGTTCCTTCTGGTCGTCCTCCGGCAGCTCCTCGAGGACGTCGGCGAGCCGCTCGTCGTCCATCGCGTCGGCGACCTCGTGTCGGCGCTTGAGCGGCAGGTCGCGCAGGGTGGCGGCGACGTCGACGGCACGCATGGTGTCGAAGAGCATCAGCAGCTGGCCCGCGCCTTGCGGCTGTCCGGAAAGGTCGGTCAGGCCCAGGCCGGAGACCTCGGACCACGGCACCACCTGCAACGACGAACGCCGTTTGCCCAGGCCGATCCGGCGTTCCCGGATCGCGAGCTTCGCGAGCACCCAGTCGCGGGTCCTGGTCGGCTCCATCGCGGCGTCGATCACGGTGATGCGGGTTTCGGTGCCCAAGAGGGTGGCGTGCGCGTCGAAGAGCTGCCCGACGACGAGGATCTCATTGGGGCGCTGGTGGAAGCGGCGCATGTTGACCGAGCCGGTGGCGAGCGTCACCGCGTTCGGCTCGATCGAGGTCACCCGCAGCATCGGCACGAAGACGCGTCGCCGGGTGGAGAGCTCCACGACGATGCCGAGGATGCGCGGGGGCTGGTGGTCCAGCCGCAGTCCGGCGACGAGGTCGCGAACCTTGCCGATGGATTCGCCGTCGGGGCCGAATACCGGCAAACCCGCCAGCTGAGCTGCGAAAACCCGGTTGACGGCCATGCTATGAGATTAGCCAGCGGCGCGCAGCGTCTCCGTTGAGGGTGGTGGTGGGCGACGGGAGGGCCTACTGTCTGGTGGCCCACTCGGCGATGTGGGGGATGGCGGCGAAGCCGGGATTGTCGGTGTCGCCGTCTTCGATCATCCAGAGCCAGTTCTGCACGGCCCGCACGAGCGACCACGCCCGGGCACGGTCGGCGTCGAGCTCGGCGGCTTCGACGATGGCCGCCATCCGGTAGCCCACGGTGGACTCCGTCGCGCGGTTCCAGAGCAACGCGATCGCGCCGAACTCGGCGTCAGCGGCGAGCGGCTTCGGGTCGATCATCAGCCACTTCTCACGGGTCCCGGCGAGCACGTTCTGGAAGTGGCCGTCTTCGTTCACCAGCAGCCTGCCCGCGCCCGGGCCGAGGTCCCGGCACACCTCGACGGCGGCGTCGATCAGACGGCGCGGGAACGGTTCGCCGAGCTCGAGCCAAACCCCCGGCAGTTCCTCGGCCGTCTCCGCCGCTTCGACGCGCAGTTCGCGGCTCAGTTCGGCGGGTGCGGGGACGGCCAGGCGCCGGAGGAGCGAACCGGCCGTCTCGACGGCGTAGTCGATCGGCTCGTGGTCAAGCGTGCGCTCGGAGTCGAGTCGCTCAAGCAGCATCGCGCCGTGCTCCGGATCGTTTTCCAGGAGCAGCACCGCTCCTTGACCGCGCCAAGTGGACAACGCGAGCGGTTCGTCGCGGGTTTCGGTGTCCTGCCAGCCCAGTTTGAGCACGACGGGCAGGCCGTCGGCACGCTTGGCGGGCACGGCGACGCCGACGTAACCGTGCATCGGCTCGTCGTCGAGCCGCAGGTCCCAGGCGCGGCAGTAGCGGGCGGCCAGTCCGGGCAGCGAATCGAGCCATGCCTTGCCCGCCGCGCCTTCCCGGCGGATGGTCTGCTCGGCGAACTTGGCGGGAACGATCAGCCCGGTCATCGGGCGGCCCACTGCGCGATGTGAGGGACGGCGGCGAAGACCGGGTCGTCGGAATCGGGCTCTTCGAGCAGCCAGAACCAGTTCTGCACGGCCC
>JAODAU010000397.1 GCA_025463615.1 Microbacteriaceae bacterium
GCATCCGGGCTGCCGAGCAGCACCACCTGCTTCGCGTTCTTCATGCGCTCGCGCAGGTTGCGCTTGATCGTCTCGTCGGTGCTGGTGTCGCGCGCGACGTAGAGGTCGTGGGCGTCGAAGAAGTCGAAGTCGATGTTGTCGTTCTCCCGCCACGCCTCCATCAGCCGATACGAGCTGATGTCCTCGCTGGCGAACGCCACGTAGGTCTTGTTGCGGTAGCTCATGGCGTCCCCTTCGACGGTGGTGACGTTAACATAGCTGCAAACACGGGCGGAGGGAACCCCGCGGGAAGGGTCAGCGGGCGCAGTCGATGCAGAGCTCGGCCTCGGGGCGGGCGGCGAGGCGCCCGGGCGCGATGGGGGCGCCGCAGTTGAGGCAGAGGCCGTAGGTGCCGGCATCGAGGCGGGCGAAGGCGAGCTGGATGGCGGTGCGCTGGGCGTCCGCCGCCCGCACGATCCCCTCCACCCGCGACCAGTCGCTCGCGAGGGTGGACCCCTCGGGGTCGTGCTCGTCGTCGGCGTTGGAGTCCCCGCGGGCGCTGCGCACGGCGTCGAGCTCCTCCTCCGCGGCGAGCACGCGCGCGTCGGCATCCGCGAGTCGCTGGGTCAGGAGTGTCCGGGTCTGCTTCGTCGCGTAGTCGGTTCCCACGCTCCCTGTCTACACCTCCGCACGGGCATGCGCACGACGCAGACGCGCCCCCGTCATCCCGAGGGATGGCGGGGGCGCGCGGTATCCGGTGAAGTCAGCGCTTGAACGCGTCCTTGACGTTCTCGCCCGCCTTCTTCACGTCTGCGGAGGCCTGGTCGGCGCGGCCCTCGGCGACCTTGCTGTCGTCGCCCGTGACCTTGCCGACGCCCTCCTTGACCTTGCCGCCCACATCCTGAGCGGCGTTCTTCACCTTGTCGTCTGCACCCATTGCCAGCCTTCTTTCCTTGTGGGATCACGAACGGTACGACGAGTTCGCGGCCGGTCAAGGGGTCAGCGCGAATCGGCCTTCCGCCTCGCCCGCACCGCGTCGCTGTGCGCCGACCGCGCCTCCTCGGCGTGGGAGTCCGCGACGGCCTTCGCGTCGGCGAGCGCCTCGGCCGCGTCGTCGCGCTCCCCGCGCTTCGCCCGCACCTGCTCCTCGATGAGCCGCAGCTCCTCGGTGACGCGGTCCACCTCGTCGGATGCCGACGCCACCCGCTTCTCGAGCGCCCTCTGCGCCGCGGCGGCCTCGGCATCCCGTGCCTCGGTCGCTTCGGCCTCCTTCTTCAGGCGCGCCGACTCGCCGCTGGCGCGCGGCTTCGCCTTCGGGGCCGGGACCGGGGCGATCTCCTCGGGCACGGCCACGGCGCCCGAGGGGTCGTCGTCGCCGGGTGCGAGGGCGCGCACCAGCCGCCCGCTCCGCACCGCGGCCGCCGCCATCGGGTCGACCACCGCGGCGGCGAGCGTCTCGGCCACCTCGGTCGCGGCGGCCGTGCGCCCGAGCGCGTCCGTGAGCGCGGCGATCTGCTCCCGACGCTCCGCACCGAGCGAGAGCAGGGCGTCGCGGTCGCCGTCATCCTGCGCCTCGCGGATCCGCTGGCCGAGGGCGGCCAGCTCGTCGAGCCCGGCCGTCTGTTCGCGGGCGATGCGGTTCACCAGCGCGGCAGCGGCGCTCGGCTTGCGCAGCGCCTTGACGGATGCCGCCAGCTCCCCCTCGGTCCCCTTCGCCCGCGCGTTCCGAGCCGCCGTGAACTCGGCGGGGTCGAGAGCGTAGAGCTCGTCGGCGATCGCCGCCAGGGCCTTGGTGTCCACGTGCGACACGCTACGCCGCGAGTTCGCCGCGAGGGGCTAGGCACGCACCCCCGGCGGGCTGACAATGGATCACGATCGAAGGAGATCCCATGTCCGTTGTCGAACCCGTCGCCCCCTCCGCCTCCGCCGCCGGCGCGAATGCCCAGGCCGACCAGGCCACGCGCGACCGTCTCGACGCCGTGATCGCCGAGCTCGCCTCGGCGGAAGCCTCGTGGGGCCGCACGTCGGTCGGCGAGCGGGCCGAGCTGCTCGACGCGGTGCACGGCGCCGTGGCCGCGGCATCCGCCGACTGGGCGACCACCGCGAGCCGCATCAAGGGACTCGACCCGGCCGCCCAGGCGGTCGGCGAGGAGTGGATCTCCGGCCCGTACCCCGTGCTCGCCAGCACCACGACCCTCGCCCAGGCGATGCGCTCGCTCGCGAAGGGCGAAAGCCCGCTGGCCGGCAGGAGGTTCGGCCGCGCGCCGGGGGGTCGAGTCACCATTCCCGTGCTGCCGGGCAACGCCTACGAGGCGATCCTGCTCCACGGCTTCACCGCAGAAGTCTGGATGCCGCCGGGCATCACGGCCGAGAACGCCCGGGCCACCGCGGGACTCGGCGCGCTCACCCCGGGCGCGACCGAGGGCGTCGGGCTCGTGCTCGGCGCCGGCAACATCACGTCGATCCCGCCGCTCGACGTGCTCTACGAGATCTTCGCCGGCAACCGTGTCGCGCTGCTCAAACTCAACCCGGTGATGGACGGCATGCAGTCCGTGTTCGAGGCGGCCCTGCGCCCGCTGATCGAGCGCGGCCTGCTGCGCATCGTCACCGGCGGCGGCGACGTCGGCAGCTACCTCGCGCACCACCCCGGCATCTCGCACGTCCACATCACCGGCAGCGCGGCCACCCACGATGTCGTGGTCTGGGGCCACGGCCAGGAGGCCCGGGACCGCAAGGCCGCGAACACCCCGCTGCTCGAGAAGCCGATCACCAGCGAGCTCGGCGGCGTCTCCCCCATCATCGTCGTGCCCGGGAAGTGGTCGGATGCCGACCTCGCCTACCAGGCCGAGCACGTGGCCACCCAGCGGCTGCACAACGGCGGCTACAACTGCATCGCCGGGCAGATCGTGGTGCTGTCGAGCGACTGGCCGCAGCGGGAGGCGTTCCTCGCCCAGCTGCGCTCCGCGCTCGACCGCACGCCGGAGCGGGCGGCGTGGTACCCGGGCAGCGACGCGCGGGTGGTGCAGGCGGCATCCTCGTACCCGAACGCGACGCGCGTCGGCCCCGGCGGCACCCGCCTGCTCGTCGACCTGCATGCCGGCGACGACGCGTCCACCATCCAGACCACCGAGTACTTCTCACCCGTGCTCGGCGTGATCGAGCTTCCCGGCACCGGGCAGGCGTTCCTCGACACCGCGGTCGAGACCGTCAACGACGACTTCGTGGGCACGCTCGGTGCCAACGTGCTGGTCGATCCGGCCACCAAGAAGCGGCTCGGCGACGGATTCCGCGAGGCCGTCGCCCGGCTGCGCTACGGCACGATCGCGATCAACGCCTGGACCGGCGACGGCTACCTCACCGCCGCGGCGCCGTGGGGCGCGTTCCCCGGGCACGACCTCGCCAACGTTCAGAGCGGCATCGGCACCGTGCACAACGCGCTGCTCATCGACTCGCCCGAGCGCACCGTGGTCACCGGGCCGTTCCGGCCGTTCCCCCGTTCGTTCGCGGGCGGCGAGTTCGCGCTCTTCCCGAAGCCGCCGTGGTTCGTCACCTCGCGCAGCGCGGCGACGACCGGGCGCCGGCTCGTGGGCTTCGCGGCGAAGCCTTCCTGGCTCAGGATGCCGGCAGTCTTCGCCTCCGCCTTCCGCGCGTAACAACACAATGGACCGCGATGTCCTGATCGCCGGCGGCGGCCCCGCGGGCATGATGGCGGGCTACATCCTCGCGCGGGCGGGCCTCCGCGTGACGGTGCTGGAGAAGCACGCGGACTTCCTGCGCGACTTCCGGGGTGACACGATCCACCCCTCCACGATCACGGTGCTCGGAGAGCTGGGGTTGCGCGAGCGGTTCCTGGCGCTGCCGCTCACCCGCATCGAGACCATGGATGCCGTCATCGTCGGCCACCGCTACACCCTCGTCGACTTCGGCACCCTCCCGACCCCCGACGACTTCCTCGTGTTCGCGCCCCAGTGGGACTTACTCTCGTTCCTCGCGCGGGAGGGTGCGAGCCTGCCGGGGTTCGAGCTGCTCATGTCCACCGAGGCGACGGGTCTCATCGTGGAGGGCGACCGCGTTGTTGGCGTGCGGGCCGGCGAG
>JAODAU010000423.1 GCA_025463615.1 Microbacteriaceae bacterium
GGTTGGGTCTGGCAGCGCCGCATCCGGAGGATGCGCGCCGGATTGCCTCTTGGGGCGAAGACCCCGATCCGGTCACCCCGGAAATACGCCACCGGAAGTCTCTCGGGACGAAGACCCCGACCCGGTCACCCCGGAAATGCGCCGCCGGACCGCGCCCCGAGACCAAGACCCCCCATCCGGTCACCCCACGAGCTACAACGCCGACAACACCACGGCCGACCCCTGCCCCCCACCGCCGCAGATCCCCGCAGCCCCGAGGCTGCCGGGCCCGGCGTCGGCGAGCCGGCGCGCGAGGTGTCCGACGATGCGCGTTCCGGACGCCCCGATCGGGTGGCCGAGCGCGATGGCGCCGCCGTTGGCGTTGACGATGGCGTCGTCCACGCCGAGCAGGCGCGTGGAGTGCACCGCGACGGCGGCGAAGGCCTCGTTGATTTCGACCGCGGCGAGCTCCGAGCTGGTGCGGCCGATCGTGCCGAGGGCGGCGTTGATGGCGTTCGCGGGCTGGGCGTGCAGGGTGACGTCCGGTCCGGCGACGAAGGCGTGGGCCAGCACCCGGGCGATGCCGTGGATGCCGCGCTCGGCCGCCGCCCGCTCGCTCATGATCACGACGGCGGCGGCGCCATCCGTGATCTGGGAGGAGTTGCCGGCGGTGATCGTGCCGCTGGTGTCGAAGGCCGGTCGCAGTTTGCCCAGTGACTCGACGGTGGTGTCGGCGCGGAGGCCGTCATCCGCCGTGACGACGAGGGGCGTGCGTCCCGGGACAGTGAGCGGCGCGATCTCGGCCTCGAGGTATGCGGCGCCGGCGGCGAGCCGGGCGTGCGAGCCGGCCGACCAGGCATCCTGGTCCTCCCGGCTGATCTTGAGGCCCGGGTTGCGCTCCTCCGTCGACGCTCCCATCGAGCGGTGCTCGAAGGCGTCGGTGAGGCCGTCGTGCTCCATGGTGTCGAGAAACTCGATCGCCCCGTACTTGTGGCCGCCGCGCAGCGAGCGGGCGTGGGGTGCGAGCGTCATCGACTCCTGGCCCACCGCGACGGCGATGTCGATCTCGCCGGCGTCGATGAGCCGCACGGCGTCCACGATGGCCTCCATGCCGGAGAGGCACACGGCGTTGAGCGTGATCGCGGGAACGGAGAACGGGATGCCGGCGCCCACCGCGGACTGCCGCGCCGGGTTCTGCCCCGCCCCGCCCTGCAGCACCTGGCCGCCGAACACGCGCTGCACATCGGAGGCGTCGACCCCGGCGCGCTCCAGCGCGGCCGAGATGGCGTGCGATCCGAGCTCGGTGGCGGGCAGCTGGGCGAAGACCCCGTTGAACCGCACGAACGGGGTGCGGGCGTACCCGACGATGATGGCACTCACAGTGGTGTCTCCTTTGACGCTGGTTCCGATGATGTCGACGTTACTTGACCGCGATGGCGTTCGGCGGCGAGCCGGCCCCGCCCGCGAGGTTGAGCGGCTTGACGGTGAGCAGGAACTCGTAGACGCCGTCGGCCGCGCAGTCGGCGGCCAGCTCGTCGAGCTTCCAGTACTCGCCGACCGCCATGCCGAGCTGGGCGATGAGCGGCCGGTGCAGCATGCCGTTGTGGTTGTAGCCGCGCGGCGGAGGAGGCTGGTCGGGCAGCACGAAGTCGGAGTCGATCACCGGGTCGGATTCGACGCCCGGGTTGTCCGCCGCCACCATCGCGACGCGGTTGTCCCAGAGCCAGCGCAGCATCGAGGTCTTCTGGGCGAGCCCGGGCGAGACGCTGCGGGCGTTGAACTCCGCGCGTTCGTCGTCGCTGAGCGACAGGTAGTGCTCGGTCCAGCCGGTGCGCAGCAGCAGGATGTCGGCGGGCCGCAGCCCCACGCCCTCCCAGGCCAGCGCGGCCTCCAGGTCGGCAACGCCGAGGGAGGTGGGGGTCTCGGGGTCGAGCGGGCGGCCCGCGGCATCCGCCCACCGGGCCGCGTCGATGAGCACGCCGCGGCCGACGATGCCGGTGGCTCCCCAGTTCTGGATGCCGAGTGCCGTCGGCCGCGCGTCGTTCTGCTCCGGCGTCAGCCCACCGTAGAACCCCGTGTACGGGTGCCCGATGTGGCGCAGCGCGTCGACCTGCGACGACGACTGCAGGTAGAACGAGTCGAGGTAGTCATCGCGGTGCAGCGGGTTGTTGGCGAAGACGTGGTGCTCGGCCGCGTGGCGGAGGCCGGACGGGAACGGGTCGAAGGCGTTGATCGCATAGTCGAGGCCGATCACGTGGCCGCGGCGCACGAGCGCGGCCGCGGCGGCAACGGCATCCGGGCCGATGAAGTTGGCGGTGCCGCGCGACCAGGCGTCGCCGAACGTCGACCAGCTGGTGAAGGGTGGGGTGGCGTCGGCGAGTTCGTCGAAGGTGGGCCAACCGTCAGCGCGGGGCATAGCGCCCCCTGCCGACGCGACGCTCGGTGCCGCCGACCTGCTCGCTCAGGGCGCCCGCGGTCGCCACGAGCATCGCCATCGCAGCGGCGTCGGGGGAGAAGTCGGTCATGCGGTCGGTGCCGAGCAACGCGATGGTGGCGCAGATGCCGTACTCGTCGAAGACCGGAGAGGCCGCCCCCACCAGGCCGTCGACCTCGTCGACGATGCAGAGGCCGGTGCTGCGGATCTCCTCGAGTTCCTGCTCGAAGGCCGCGCGCTCGCCGGCGGGCAGGTGGCCGATGATGCGTTCCACCGCGAACTGGTCGGGGAGCCAGGCCAGGAAGACCCGCATCTGCGCGGCGCTGAGGTCGAGCTGGGTGCCGACCCGCACGGTGACGAGCACGTTGCGCTCGGTGTTCTCCTCGACCCGGGTCACGACCGGGCCGCTCGCGCCCCACAGGCTGAGCAGCGCGGTGGTGCGGGCACCGGCGCTGAGGCGGGCGAGGTGCGGCGGCGCGAGTTCGACGATGCGGCGACGCCCGAGCGCGAGGATGCCGAGCTGCAGCATGAGCCCGCCGAGCACGAACGAGCCGCGCCGGCTGCCGCGCTCGAGGAAGCCGGCCGTGACGAGTGAGGTGCAGTAACGGTACGCGGTGGTGCGATTGAGACCGAGCAGGTCGGCGACCTCGCCGGCGGTGAGCTCGGTGACCCGCGGGGTGAAGAGGGAGAAGATCTGCCCCACCCGGGCGACGGCCTGGATGTCGCCGGAGGCCGACTCCTCGGAGATGTCGCTGGTCATGTCAGGTCGGCTTTCTGTTCGCTGCGTGAACTCTCTGTTCAGATGGTAAAGAGCCTCCTCCGTAAATTACCAGACCGCCCGAGATATAGTTCACATGGAGCAGATACGGCTTCACAATTCGAACTACCTGTTCACAAGTTGCGTTGATAACCAGGTCGCGGAGGATCGATGGGCACGGACGCACGCGTCGTGCTCGGCGCCGACGACATCCTGGTGATCGCGGACGACCTCGCGGGCGCCGCGGAGGCGGCTGCCGCCCTCACGGCGACCGCAAGGGTGCCGTGCGAGTTGCGGCTCGGCCCGGGCGC
>JAODAU010000025.1 GCA_025463615.1 Microbacteriaceae bacterium
TGAGTCGTCGACGGCCGAGCGCGTCGACCGCGACCGCCATGAGGATGGCGACGGCCGGCGCTCCGAACGTCACGTACCGCGCCGAATACAGCGGCTCCCCGACGAAGGAGGCAGCGACCAGCAGCACGGTGGGCACGACAATCCACGGCGCCGCGAGCATCAGCAGCTGACGTGACCCGCGCCGCACGAGCATGAGCACGACGGCCGCGGCGATCGCCACCCACGCCACGACGGCGAAGGTGTCGTTGAGGTAGAACCACTGCGCCACGAACACGCCGTGCCAGGTCGTCGCGTCGAGCGGCCCGATCCAGTGCACCTGCGCCGACTGGCCCATCGCCAGCAGCGCGAACGGCGTGAGCACGACAGCGGCGACCACGGCGGATGCCGCCCACCACAGCAGCGGACGCGCCAGCCGCCGCCCGCTCGCCTGCCATCGCAGCAGCGCGGTCACCCCGTGCGCCACCACCAGCAGGGCCAGGTAGAGGAAGGTAAGCGAACTCAGCACCGCGAGCCCCGCGTACAGCCCCCACCAGCGCAGGTTCGAGGCGCGCCCGCGGCCCGACCGCTGCGACGCGGCGAGGAACGCGAGCGTCATGGCGAGGGCGAGCACCGACGTGGCGGCGTAGGAGCGGCCCTCGGTGCCCATCCAGGTGACCCGGGGGAGCAGCAGGAAGACGAGGCCGGCGAGGATGGAGAGGCGGCGGGATCCGTACTTCCGCACCAGGATCACGAGCAGGGCGGCGGCGAGGCCGACCGCGACGGCGCTGGGGATGCGCAGGGCGACCGGGCTGTAGCCCACCGCCGAGAACCAGACCTTGATCACCGCGTAGTAGAGCCCGTGCACCAGGTCGACGTTGCCGAGCATCTGCGCGAGCTGGCCCCACGTGCGGGTGGTCGCCGAGACGGTCGCGACCTCGTCGAACCAGAGCGACGGCACCCACGAGAACGCGAACGCGACGAGGAAACCGAGCACCCCGACCCAGACCGGGTCGAGGCGCGGCGAACGGAGGGTCGTCGGCAGCGCCGTGCGTTCGCGGCGCGCGTCGAGCATCGTCATGCGTGTTCCCTCCCGGGCGCACGGTACGCCGACTGGGGCGACCGGAAGGTGTCCGTACGGTGAACCCTTCGGTACACGGATGCCCCCACGATCACGAGAACGGCCACCGCCAGCGAGGCCTGGAACACGTGCGGGTACGGCGCGACCAGCCGCACGGTGAGCGCGAGCGGCACGGCGAACCACTCCCAGCGACCGCTGAGCGCGATGAACGGAACCAGCATGAGCGCGTACCAGGGATACCGCGGGCTCACGATCAGCAGCGTGACACCGATCATCACCACCTGTCCCGTCCACGGCCGGGTCGGGTCCGTCTTGCGCCAGACCAGCACGGCGGTGGCGACGAGCAGTGCGCCGGCGACGAAGATCGCCGCCTGCTTCGGCACGATCAGCGAGAGCAGGGCGAAGCGGCTTCCGCTGTCGTAGCCCTCCTCGTTGAGGTAGCCGGGCAGGTACCCGAGCACGCCGATGCCGGTGGTGAGCACGTAGGGAACGTAGAGCAGGGCGAACGTGCCGATCGCGGCCAGGGCGACCTTCCACGGCTGCCGCCGCAGCAGGGCGGGCGCCGCGATCACCGGGATGAGCTTGACCGCGATCGCGGCCCCGAGCGCGATGCCGCCGCGCCAACGCTTGCCGTCGGCGACGAGGAGGGTCGCCACCAGGACCAGCAGCGCTCCGAGCACGTCCACGTGCGAGTTGGTCACCGCCTCGGTCGCGACCAGCGGGCTCCACGCCCAGAGGGCCGCCCAGCGCACGTTCATCCCGCGCCGGCGCATCGCGAGCAGCAGCCCCGCGGTGACGCCCAGGCTGAGCAGAGCGCCGGTGAGCTGCAGCGGCCAGTACTCCGCGTTCGGGCCGACGACCGCGCGCACGCCGGCGAAGTAGAGCTCCGCCGCGGGCGGGTAGATCGTGGGCACGGTCGAGCGGTTGATCGCCGTGCAGAGCTTCGCGCCGGACGGCGTCGAGGTGGTCGCGTGCGTGCGATCCGGGTGGCAGACGGTGTGGAAGGTGGAGAAGTCGGGGGTGGGGAACAGCCACTCGGGGCGCAGGGCGGAGAGCGCGTCATCCACCGGCACGTGGGCGTACGGGGAGATACCCGCATCCTGAACGATGCCGTCCCAGGCGTAGCGCGCCGAGTCCGTGCTCGTGTTCGGCGGCCCAGCCATCGCGGCACCGCCCAGCGCGACGGAACCGGCGAGAATGAGCACGACAGCGGCCTTCGCGGGAACTTTCCGCAGCGCGACGATCGCAGCGGCGAAGAGCAGCCACAGGCCGCCGGTGATCGCGATGAACGCGGGATTCTTCGACTCGACGAAGCCGAATCCGACGACAGACCAGACGGTGAGCGCGACCATTCCCGCAAGGAGCACGGAAGAGAGTACGGTGCGCATTGTCCAATCCTCCCGGACACCGGGCTACGAACCAGTTCCAGACGGTATTCGGTTCCCCGGACCGTAAGGATTGGTCGGC
>JAODAU010000039.1 GCA_025463615.1 Microbacteriaceae bacterium
TCCGCGAGTGTGCGGCGCGGGCGCTGCTGCTGCCGCGCTACAACCCCGGCAAGCGGTCGCCGCTGTGGCAGCAGCGGCAGCGCGCGTCGCAGCTGCTGGATGTCGCGCGCAAGTACCCGAGCTTCCCCATCATCCTCGAGGCGGTGCGCGAGGTGCTGCAGGACGTGTACGACCTGGACGCGCTCACCGACATCGCGGAGCAGGTGTCGAACCGCCGCGTCCGTCTCGTCGAGGTGGAGACCGAGCAGGCGTCGCCGTTCGCGCGGTCGCTGCTGTTCGGATATGTCGCTGCGTTCATGTACGAGGGCGACTCGCCGCTGGCCGAGCGCCGGGCGGCCGCGCTCTCGCTCGACTCGACGCTGCTGGCCGAGCTGCTGGGCCGCGCGGAGCTTCGGGAGCTGCTCGATCCGCTCGTGATTGCCCAGACCGAGCTGGAGCTGCAGCGGCTGGCGCCCGACCGCCGCGCGCGCGACCTCGAGGGCGTTGTGGACCTGCTGCGGATGCTGGGGCCGCTCTCCACGGAGGAGATCGCCGAGCGCCTGGAGACCCGGGAGCAGCTCGACGAGTGGCTGGCGGCGCTCGAGCGCAGCAACCGCATCTGGCGGGCCGGTGCGCGCTGGGCCGGGATCGAGGATGCTGCCCGCCTGCGCGACGCGCTCGGCACGCCGCTCCCCATCGGCATCCCGGCCGCGTTCGTGGAGCCCGTCGCCGACCCGCTCGGTGACCTCGTGAGCCGCTACGCGCGCACCCACGGCCCCTTCACCGTGCAGGCCATCGCCGACCGCTTCGGCCTCGGCATCGCCGTCGCGCTCGACGCGCTGCGCCGCCTCGCCGGCGAGCGCCGCGTGGTCGAGGGCGAGTTCCGGCCGGGCGGCTCGGGGCCCGAGTGGTGCGACGCCGAGGTGCTGCGCCGCCTGCGCTCGCGCTCGCTCGCCGCGCTGCGCCAGGAGGTCGAGCCGGTGGATGCCGCCACGCTCGGCCGCTTCCTTCCCGCCTGGCAGCACGTCACCGAGCCCCTCCGCGGAACGGACGGCGTGGCGCAGGTGATCGACCAGCTCGCGGGGGTGGCGCTGCCGGCATCCGCGTGGGAGACCCTCGTGCTGCCGAGCCGGGTGCGCGACTACTCGCCGGTGATGCTCGACGAACTGACGGCATCCGGCGAGGTGATCTGGTCGGGCGGCGGCAGCCTGCCCGGCAACGACGGCTGGATCAGCCTGCACCTCGCCGAGACGGCGACGCTCACCCTGCCGGAGCCGACCGGCGCGGAGACGTCGGAGCTGGAGCGCGACATCCTGGCCTCGCTGGCCGGCGGCGGCGCGTTCTTCTTCCGCCAGCTCTCCAACGCGGTCGGCAGCACGGATGACCGCGCCCTGCTTGCCTCGCTCTGGAACCTCGTCTGGGAGGGGCTGGTCACCAACGACACGTTCACCCCGCTGCGCGCGCTGCTCGGCGCGACCCCGAACCGACCGCGGACGGCGCCGCGCACCCGCGCCTACCGCGGGCGGGCGCGGCCGGTGATGCCGAGCCAGTCCGGCCCGCCGAGTGCCGCCGGGCGCTGGTCGCTGCTGCCGCTCGCCGACCCGGACAGCACGGTGCGCGGGGTCGCCACGGCCGAGCAGCTGCTCGAGCGGTACGGCGTCGTGACCAAGGGCGCGGTCGCGAGCGAGGGCGTGAGCGGCGGATTCTCGCTGGTCTACCGGGTGCTCAGCCGGTTCGAGGAGACCGGGCGCGCGCGCCGCGGCTACTTCGTGGAGGGCCTGGGGGCGGCGCAGTTCGCCACCGGCGCGACGGTCGACCGGCTGCGGTCGTTCGCGCGCGAGCCCGACAGCGAGCGGCCGCCGGTGTCGGTCACGCTGGCCGCGACCGACCCGGCCAACCCCTGGGGTGCGGCGCTGCCGTGGCCCGCCGGGGTGACGGATGCCGACGAGAAGCGCGGCCACCGCCCTGGCCGCAAGGCGGGCGCCCTGGTCGTGCTCGTCGACGGCTCGCTCGCGCTCTACGTGGAGCGCGGCGGCAAGACCGTGCTCACGTTCGGCGCCGGCGAGCGCGAGCTGACCGCGGCCGCCGAGTCGCTCGCGGCGACGGTTCGGCGCAGCGTCGGCCGGCTGCGCGTCGAGCGGGTCGACGGCGAGTTCGTGATCGGCACCGCGGTGGGCGACGCCCTCGCCGCCGCCGGCTTCAGCCCCACCCCGCAGGGCCTGCGGCTGCGTGGCTAGTGCCTGAGTTCATCAATGCCTGAGGGCGACACCGTCTGGCGCACCGCCCAGAACCTCGACGCGGCGCTCACCGGGCGGGAGCTGGTGCGTGCCGAGCTGCGCGTCCCCGCCTTCGCGACGGTCGAGCTGGCCGGCGAGACCGTGCACTCGGTGGTGAGCCGCGGCAAACACCTGCTCATGCGGGTGGGTGAGCTGAGCATCCACAGCCACCTCAAGATGGAGGGTTCTTGGCACCTCTATCGCGAGGGCACCCGCTGGCGTCGCCCCACGTGGCAGGCGCGGGCCGTGCTGGCGAACGACGAGTGGACGGCGGTTGGCTTCCAGCTCGGGCTGCTCGAGGTGGTGCCGACGAGCGAGGAGGGGTCGGTGGTCGGATACCTCGGCCCCGACCTCCTCGGCCCGGACTGGTCACCCGACCTCGCCCTCGCCAACCTGCTCGCCGACCCCGCGCGCCCGGTCGGGCTGGCCCTGCTCGACCAGCGCAACCTGGCCGGGCTCGGCAACGTCTACCGCAACGAGCTGTGCTTCCTGCGCGGCGTGCTGCCGACGCGGCCGATGGGCGAGGTGGAGCATCCGGAGAAGCTGGTCGACCTGGCGCACCGCCTCATCGACGCCAACAAGGACCGGGTCGAGCGCACCACCACCGGCACCCTGCGCGGCGCCACCGACTGGGTCTACCGGCGCGAGGGCAGGCCCTGCCTGCGCTGCGGCACGACGATCCAGCGCGGCACGCTCGGCGATACCGAGCTCACCCAGCGCGACACCTACTGGTGCCCGCGCTGCCAGACCTGAACCGGCCTAGCGCGCGCGCAACCTCCGCGCCGCCAGCAGGAACAGCGTGCCGGTCGCCGTCGCCAGCCCCAGCACGATGAGCATCGGCGCCCCGAACGTGTACGCCTGCAGCAGGTAGTAGTCGGCGCCGCCGAAGCCGCCCGACGAGGTGAGGGACGACACGCGGTCGCCGATGAGTCGCAGGCCGTAGATGCCCGCGGCCACGAACACCGCGCTCACGATCCACAGGGTGACGAGCAGCGGCTCGGGGCGGCCGGATGCGACGGGCTCGTCCGCGGGCGCGGGAGTCGTTTCATCCAGGTCCGGTACCGCGATGGGTTCGGGCAGCAGGGCGGGCGCAACCGGCTCGGGTGCGGCGGGCCGTGGGGTGCGCCGACCGGTCGGATGCTGCCCCGGGTCGAAGCCGGGCTGGAAGGCCGGGTCGAACCTCGGGTCGAAATCGTTGCCCTCCGACCCGCTCACGAGCGGCTCGATCCTGCGCCGCAAACGTGGTGCGCGACTGCCATTGTCATGGCCCGATCCTATTGGCGTTCGCTTTGAAAAAACCGGGGGCGCCGATGTTAGGGTTGCCTAAGTTGAGCCGGTTAAAACGTGCCGGCTCTCGTATCGGAGGGTTCATCTCCCCATGAGCTACATCAAGTCCGCGCTGCTCGACGAGAAGGGCTTCGTCATCCTGGATCGCTACGACCAGGCCGCCGACCCCCAGGAATGGCTCGACCTCGAGTACGTGGACTGGAAATCGTCGGGCGACACCCGCTTCGCGCCGCTCGCCAGCGCGAAGGGCGAGATCGAGGTCGACGGGTTCTGGAACCACCAGCCCCCGCGCACCGACAAGGACGGCGTCTGGATCCCGTCGCAGGTGGAGAAGGCGCCCAACCTGGTGCGCCGCGCGCAGGAGCCCGGCGTGAACGTGGGCCGCTGCCGTGTGATCGAGCTGCAGCCGAACATCTACGCGGACACGCTCTACAACCTGCACCAGGACGACAACAACCGCCTCAACCCCGACGGCAGCGGCTGGATCGTGCGCAGCTTCTTCAACCTCACCGACGACGCCGAGTCGTTCATGACCCTGCGCGAGGACCGCTTCAACCCGCGCGGCGAGATCCGCATCGCCCTGCCCGCCGGCAGCCAGATCATCGTCGACACCCAGCGCTTCTGGCACGCCGTGTGGCACAAGGGCCCGGAGCCGCGCTATTCGCTCATCAGCTCGTGGGAGTCCGGCCCCGCACTCGACGCCTACATCGAGAAGCACCACGGCACCAACGACTACGAGAACCCGTACCTGTCGCAGGACGAGATGGATGACGCCCAGGCATCCGTCGCCCGTCGCCTCGCCGAGCGCGCCGCCACCCTGGCCTCCCTCGACCGCAAGAACCGCGAGTCCCCCGTAGTCGAGGACTGATGCTGCGGCTCGCGGCCCTCGACGGCACGGTCACGGACTGGCTGCACGCGGTCGGGCCGATCCTGTTCTACCTCGTGGTCTTCGGGCTGGTGTTCGCGGGCACGGGGCTGTTTGTGGGCGTCTTCATCCCGTTCATCACGGGCGACTCGCTGCTCTTCGCCGCCGGCATTCTCGCGGCGGGGCACAACGGGCTCAACATCTGGGTGCTGGCGATCGGGGTCGGCATCGCCGCGTTCCTCGGCGACCAGCTCGGGTTCGTGCTCGGGCGCCACTACGGCCGGCCGTACCTCGATCGCCGCAAGGGCGCGTGGGTGCGGCGGGGCGTGGATCGGGCCGAGCGGTTCTACAACGCCCTCGGCTGGTGGGCCGTGGTGGTGGCGCGGTTCATCCCGTGGGGCCGCGTCTTCGTGCCGCCGGTCGCGGGGATCGCGCGCATGAACTACGTGCGCTTTCTCAGCGCCAACGTGGTGGGCGCCCTCGCCTGGGGCGTGCTCATCACGTGCTGCGGGTACTTCGCGGCCAGCATCCCGGGCGTGAAGGTCGCGTCGTACGCGGTAGGCGGCGCCTTCATCCTGGGTTCGATCGTGGCCGGGATCGTGGCGCTGGTGCGCAGTCGCCGGGCCGCGCGGGAGCTCACGCCGGCCGAGTAGCGGATTTCTGGTCGGTTGTTGCGGGTGCGGCATCCGCGCATCCGCAACAACCGCCCACCACCGGGTCAGCCCAGGTCGGCGAGCGCGCGACGCGTGAACGACAGCGCGGGCACGTTCGGCAGCGACGATCCGTCACTCGCGACGAAGGATGCCGACGACGGCCGGTCCCGATCCAGCGACCAGAAGTGGAAGCCGGCCAGGCCCGCGCTCTTGACGTAGGCGACCGTGGTGTCGATGTCGGCCAGCGTGGTGGTCTCCGACGTCGAGTCGTTCACGCCGATCATCTGGGTGATCTCGATCCTGCTCGCCGGGGTGCCGTAGGTGTGCTCGAGGTTGGTCACGGCCTGGACCGCGGTCCTGCCCATGTCGCACTGGCCCGTCGTGACGACGCAGACGCCGGGCGCGGTGTCGCCGTAGTCCATGGTCATGAGGTTGACGGTGTAGTGGGTGAGGCTCGGCGTCGCGGCGATGGCCTTCATCGCATCGTCCCCCGACGAGTTGACGCTGCCGAACGAGCCGTCCGACGAGCCGAGGCTCGCGAGCGTGAACGAGAAGCGCAGGCCCGGGTGGCGCGGCTGCTCGTAGGCCGCGAGCGCGACCAGCGACTGGATGTCGGCCGCACTCTGTCCCGCCTCGATGTCGAAGTCGATGCCCACCAGGTGTTTGCTGCTGTAGCGGTCGATGAAGGCATCCATGCCCGCCTTCGTGGAGCAGGTGAAGACGCCGCCCGCGCCGCCGGTCGAGACGATGTAGTTCACGCCGGCTGCATCGAAGTCGGGGATGTTGGCGCTCGCGAAGTTCGCGGCAGAGACGCCGTTCCAGCTCTCGGCCCCGCACTCGCCGGTCGCGAACGCCAGCGTGAGCGTGGTGAGGCCCGTGATCTGGGAGACGAGGGAGCCGGGGCCGACGAGCGGGAGCAGGGTGCCGCTCGCCGCGCTCTGGAGCTTGAATTTCTCCCAGTCCTGGCCCTCGCCCGAGTACTTGTACGGGCTGAAGATCACCGGGGCGGCGGAGCCGGTCGTGCCCGGGGTGGTCGTCGGGGCGGTGGTTGCTGTGGGGGTGGGGGTCGGCGTGGGGGCCGACGTCTTGGTGGGTGTCGGGGTCGGGATGACCGCGCCCGAGCAGGCGATGCCGGGCGCCCACGGCTGGCCCGATCCGCTCACGCCGTTGGTCCTCGAGGGGTCGGACTGGGTCCACCAGTTGGCGGTGTAGTTCTTGCCCGACAGGCTGACGGTGTCGCCGCCGACGTGGGTGCTGCCCGCGACCCACGGGGTGGCACAGCCTGCGGTGGTGGCGGCGTTCGCGCTGGTGGAGATGCCGAGGGCGCCGGCGGCGATCGCCACCACCGCCGCGCACGCCCAGAGGCGAGTCTTGTTCTGCATGGATGGATTCCTTCTGTGAGTGATACTTGCCTGTCGACGCGTGGTTACGTTACCACGCGTGCTGAGACGAGGTCACCTCGAAGGATCGAGCGGGATCAGCGGCTGCCGCTGCGGCCGTTGGTGCCGCCGCGGCCGCCCTTGCGGGGCGCCGGGTTGCCGCGCGAGCGTAGGTTGCCGGCGTTGAAGCCGGGGCGCTTCGGCGGCAGCTGGCGCTTCGGCTTCACGGGCGGCGGGGTCGGCGGCGTGGGCTCGCCGCGCGAGCTGTTGGCGGTGCGGCCGCGCACGATTCCCACGAACTCCTCGATGTCCGGGTTCGCGTCCCCGTCGAGCCAGGCGATGGCGATGCGGGTGGGCTCGGCGTCGGTGACCGGCCGGGCCACGACATCCTTGCGGGCGTGCAGGCGCGCGATCGACTGCGGGACGACGAGGATGCCCCCGCCCGCCGCCACGAGTTCGACCGCATCTGCCGTGCCGAGGTCGGCGCTGACCCGATCCTCGCCCTCGAGTTCTGCGAGGGTGACCGACTCGACCACGCTGGCCGGGTGGTCCTTCGGCACGACGACGACCGGGGTCTCCTCGTAGAGCGGCACGACGTTGAGGCCGTCGACGTCGACGGGAAGGCGCACGAACGCGACGTGCGCGTCGCCGGCGCGCAGGGCGTCGAGCTGGGAGGCGTCGGGGGTGGGCTCGAAGGCGAGGGGCACGCCGGGGTGGCGCTCCTGCCAGGCCGTCGTCCACTTGGTGAGGGTGACTCCTGGCACGAAGGCGATGGTGAAACTGTCGGCGCTCACGATGATCCTCAGGCTCGCGCGGCCGGGGCGGGCCACCCGGCTCAGGCTACGCTGGGGGCATGGCTGCCGCGAAATCAACCCAAACCATGAAGCCGGCGACCGCGGCGCAGAAGCTCGGCATCTACCTGCCCGCCACCCCGCCCGAGTTCAGCGAGCACCCGGTCACGCGCGACGAGCTCAACGCGCTCATCGCGGAGCCGCCGGCCTGGCTGGTCGAGCTGCGCGCCAACGGGCCGCACCCTCGGGATGTCGTGGCCCACAAGCTCGGCGTCTCCAACTCGGGCCTCGCCCGCGGGGGCATCACCGACCCGCTGACCACCGCCGAGATCAAGGGGCTGCTCGAGAAGCAGCCCGAGTGGCTGGTGCGGGAGCGGGGCATCCACGCCCAGGTCAACGAGGAGAACGCGCGCATCAAGGCCGAGCGCGCGGCGAAGGCCGCGGAGCGCGAGCGCCGCTAGCAGTCGTCGACTAGAACGCGTCGGGGCGGCCGAACGCCGCCACCTTCGGCTCGATGCCGATGCTCTCCGGGTCGATGCCGATGTGGGATGCCAGCAGGGGCAGCGTGCGCGTGACCGTGCTGTCGATGCGGGCCTGCAGCTCGTCCGAGCTGACCTTGTAGTCGGTGAAGTCGCCCTCGTTCGCGAAGATGCCGAGCGGCAGGGTCAGCGACTGGAAGAAGCCGAACAGCGGCCGCATCTGGTGCTCCACCAGCAGCGCGTGACGGTCGCTGCCGCCGGTCGCGGTGAGCACGATCGGCTTGTCGAGCAGCGCGTACTGGCCGATGTGGTCGAAGAACAGCTTGAACAGGCCCGAGTAGGTGGCGCGATAGGCCGGGGAGCCGACCACGATGACATCCGCGGCCTCGACCAGGTCGAGCGCCGCGCGGGCGTCCGGGCCCAGCGAGTTGCGGAACGGGCCGGCGCCCAGGTCGGCGAGCAGGGGCGCGAGCTCGATGACCGTCGCCGTGCCGCCGAGCCGCTTGGCGTAGGTGCTCGTCACCTCGGAGACCAGCGCCGTCGTGCGCGAGGGCCGCGTGGGGCTCCCGCTCACGCCCACAACGGAGAGCGGCAGGGCCGTCGTGTCGGCGGATTCGGTCATGGGAGCTCCTTCAGAACGGTGCGCACTTCCACGTTATGCCCGCAACCGCAACGTGTCGCAATGTGACGCCCGCGGCGATGGGCACGGGCGCGGCATCCGACCCCCAGAATTCACTTTCTTCGGCGGGGTCGACGGCGGTAAAATCGTGGGGCGCCTCGGTCAGGGGTGGCACCTACGTGATTCGGGACCACGGGAGGCGACGCATGGCAGCACGTCGCAGGGACGATTCGGGCGAGACCGCGGCCAGCGACTGGTCGCGCACCGTGCACTACGGCGGCCGCAGCTACATCGCGTCGCGGGACATGGCCCAGATCTTCGAGAGCAGGGCGAACGCGGTGATCGCCGAGGGCGACACCGAGCTCGTGCCGCTGCTGCACCAGGGCGGCGTGGACCTGCTGCTGATCAGCCCGTCGACGGGGTTCACCGTCGTGCCGATCGACCTCGGGGTGACTACCGGGCGCATCCCGATCGTCGCCGCGGTCGCCGCCGGGAGCGAGCACCTCAGCGCGAGCTGACACCGGCTGAGGCCGGGTAACTTGGTGTCGTGCGCGAAATCCAGCAGAGAATCATCGCCGACCTCGGCGTGCGGCCCACCATCGACCCGGCCCGGGAGGTCGAGCGTCGCGTCGGCTTCCTCGTCGACTACCTGAAGGTCACCGGAGCCGCCGGGCTGGTGCTCGGCATCAGCGGCGGCCAGGACTCCTCACTCGCCGGGCGGCTCTGCCAGCTCGCGGTGGAGCGGATCGCGGCATCCGGCGGCACCGCGGGCTTCATCGCCGTGCGGCTCCCCTACGCCGTGCAGGCGGACGAGGATGACGCCCAGCTCGCCCTCACGTTCATCCGGCCTCAGCGCTCCGTCACCTTCGACATCAAGCGCGCGGTCGACGGCTTCGCCGACGAGTACCTCGACGCGGCGGGCGAGCCGATCCTCGACTTCACCAAGGGCAACGTCAAGGCGCGCAGCCGCATGATCGCCCAGTACGCGCTGGCCGGCCAGCACGGCATGCTCGTGGTCGGCACCGACCACGCGGCCGAGGCGGTGACGGGCTTCTTCACCAAGTTCGGTGACGGGGGCGCCGACATCCTGCCGCTCTCCGGCCTCACCAAGCGCCAGGGGCGCAGCCTGCTCGAGCACCTCGGCGCCCCCGAGCGCCTGTACCTCAAGGCCCCCACCGCCGACCTGCTCGACGGCAACCCGGGCCAGACCGACGAGGCGAACCTCGGCCTGAGCTACACCGACATCGACGACTACCTCGAGGGCAAGCGGGTGGCGGATGCCGTGGCCGAGGCCCTCGAGGCGCGCTACGTCGCGACGATGCACAAGCGCGTCGCGCCCGTGACGCCGCTCGACGACTGGTGGCGCGACGAGCCGGACCCGTACACGCGCTGACAGCGCTAGCATTCGGGTACACCGAGCCCGTCGAGTCGAGACAGGAGCGGCTCGGGTGAGGAGCCGTCATGACTGAAACCGCCCCGCAGCCGAGTGCCCTGTTCGCCGTGCAGCGAACCGTGGTCGTCATCCTGGCGATCGTCGCCATCGTCATCGGCGTGATCGCCCTGGTCTGGTCGGGCGCCACGCTCGACACGATCGGGTTCCTGTTCGGCGTCTTCCTCGTGGTGTCGGGGGTGCTGCGCATCGTGCGCGCGATCGCCGGCCGCCGGGAGATGGGCGGATGGTTCTGGCTCAACCTCGTCGCCGGCGTCCTGGTGCTCGTGGCCGGCGTGCTCAGCCTCACCGATCCGGCCAAGTCGCTCACCTTCCTCGCGATCATCATCGGCCTCGGCTGGCTGCTCTCGGGCGTCGTCGACCTCGCGGTCGCGGTGAACGCGGGCAAGCGGCCGGGCCGCTGGCTCGTCATCCTGGGCGGGCTGCTCGCGCTCGTCGCGGGCGCCGCGCTGCTCTTCATCCCGGTGGTGACGATCACGGTCTTCCTCAAGATCGGTGCCGTGCTGCTGATCGTGGTGGGCATCGGCGCGCTGCTGACCTACCCGCGCAGGCGACCGGTGAAGTAGCCGTCGATGGCGCAGGTGCGGCACGCCGGCCGCGCGCTGGCGGCGTTCGACGAGGATGCGCGGGCCAGCGGGCTCGAGCATCGCCGGGCCGTGCCGCGCTCGACGCACGGCGCGTACGAGCCGTGGGACCGGGATCCGGTCGCCGTCCTCGACGCGCAGAACGCGACCCGGCTGCCCGACCTCGTGCCGCTGCGGAACCAGCGGATGTCGGCCGACCCGTTCTCGTTCTACCGCGGCACCGCGGCGATCATGGCCGCCGACCTGCGGCGCGGCGTCTCGACGCACCTCGACGTGGTGAGCTGCGGCGACGCGCACATCAGCAACTTCGGGTTCTTCGCCTCGCCGCTGCGCACCCTCGTCTTCGACCTGAACGACTTCGACGAGGCGGCGGTCGCGCCCTTCGAGTGGGACGTGAAGCGGCTCGTCACCAGCGTGGTGATCGCGGCGCGGCAGAACGGGCACACCGCGGCATCCGGCCGGAAGGCGGCGCTCGCGGCCGCCGCGGCGTACCGCACGACGCTCGGGCAGATGGCCGACCTCACCGCGCTGCAGCGCTACTACGCGCGGCTCGACGTGGACACGATGCGCCGCGGCCTCGACGCCTCCACCCGCCGGGTGCTCGACCGGTCTGTCGCGCAGGCGAAGCGGCGCACCTCCGAGAACTTCGTGGCGAAGGTGACGATGCGCGACGCGGACGGCCGCCGCATGTTCATCGACGACCCGCCGCTGCTCTCCCACGCCGCGCTCGACAATCGCGTGGACGTGGAGCGGCTGTTCGAGGAGTACCGCAGGACGGTGTCGCCGGATGTCGCGATGCTGCTCGCGCAGCACGAGCTCACCGACACGGTGCGCCGCGTGGTCGGCGTCGGCAGCGTGGGCACGCGCTGCTACCTCGTGCTGCTCACCGGGCCGCGGCGCGGCTCGATCGTGCTGCAGATCAAGGAGGCGCAGAAGTCGGTGATCGGGCGGAAGGCGCAGCACGAGGGGCGGCGCGTTGTGGCCAACCAGCGCATCCTGCAGGCCGTCTCCGACGTGTTCCTCGGCCAGCTGCGCTGGGAGGGCCGCGACTACTACGTGCGGCAGTTCCGCGACATGAAGGGCTCGATCGACGTCGGCGCACTCACGCCGGCGCAGCTCGCCACCTACGCGACCGGCTGCGGAACGGTGCTCGCCCGCGCCCACGCGCAGAGCCCGCAGGGTTCCGCGGTGGTGGGATACCTCGGTCGGAGCGACAAGTTCGACCGGGCGATCGTGGCGTGGGGCACCGCCTACGCGGACCAGTCGCTCGAGGACTACCACCGCTTCCTGGCGGCGGTCGGGGGTCGCACCTAGCGTTGTCGGCATGACCCGGCGCTGCGGCATCCCCTCGTGCACGGCCGCCGCCGCGCCCGACGCCCCGCTCGCCCTCTGCACCGCCCACCTGCTCGAGGCCTACGACTGGGTGGCGCGGGATGCCGGGGTCACCGACCTGCTGCCGTCGCCGTGCGTCGCCTGCGGCTCGCGGCTCGGCGTGCGCTACCCCTCGGGGTGGCTCTGCGCAGTGTGCGAGTGGCGCGTGGGCGAGGCGCCGGACGACGGCGTCGTGGATGTCCGGGTCGACGTGGTCTACTACATCCGGTTCCGCGACCGGGTCAAGATCGGCACCTCGGCGACACCCCGCGGTCGCATCGCGCAGCTGCCGCACGACGAGGTGCTCGCGTTCGAGCGCGGGGACCGGGTGCTCGAGCGGCGGCGGCACGCGCAGTTCGCCGGCCACCGCATCCCGCGCACCGAGTGGTTCGAGCTGCACGACGAGCTGGCGGCGCACATCGCGGAGATGCGGGAGGGGCATCCGGACCCCTGGGCGCTCTACGCGCGCTGGCGCAGCGAGGCGATCGCGCTGCGGCGGTAGGGGTCACTCGCGCTCGGTGCGGGTCAGCCAGTCGGCGAGGAGGGACGCGAGCAGCTCGGGCTTCTCGTGGGGCAGTGCGTGGCCCGCGTCATCCAGCACGGCGAGGGTGGCGCGCGGGTGCTCGTCGAGGAGGTCGGAGGCGCCCGCGAAGCCGACCGTCGAGTCGAGGCGGCCGGCGACGACGAGGGTCGGGCCCGGGTACGGGTCGGCGGGCGGGAGCTCCCACTGCGCGCCGATGCGCTCCTGCGCGGCCTCGTCGACCAGGGCGGCGGAGGGCGCGACGAATCGCTCGTAGCGGTCGAGCATCGCGGGCGTCTGGACGACGAAGTAGCCGCGGAACACGTCGTCGCCGAGGTCGCCCGATCCCGCGATCCGCCGGTGCCCCGGCACGTCGCGGATGCCCGGCAGCAGCGGGCAGACCAACGCCAGTCCCAGCACCCTGGCCGGCTCCCGCGCCGCCATCGCCCGCGCGAAGTACGCGCCGGCCGAGTGGCCGGCGACGAGGAACGGGCCGCCCCCGCTGACCTCGTCCGCGAAGCCCAGAAGCGCGTCCAGCACGCCCTCGGCCGAGTCGAGCGTGGCGGGCGCCGGGGTGCGGCCCATGCCGGGCAGGTCGGGGTAGACGCGGCGAAAGCCCGGCCGGTCGAGCCCGTTCTCGAAGCACGCCTCCGGCTCGCGATGGTCGACGCCGGCGCCGTGGAGCACGAGCACCGGCGTGCCCTCGCCGTGCTCGGCGTAGTGGAAGTCGACGTCGCCCGCACGGATCTCCATGGCCGACAGGGTAGGCGCGCGCCGCCGTACGCACAGCCCCTTGGTAGCGTGAGGCCATGACTGACGCCCGACGCACCATCGTCCGCCGGGGCTTCGACCGGATCAAGAACCTCAGCGACGGCATCGTCGCGATCGCGGTGACCCTGCTCATCCTGCCGCTCGTCGACGTGGCGACCGGCATCGGCAAGACGGATGTCGGGGTGCTGCTGCGCGAGAACTCCGGCACGTTCATCGCCTTCGCCCTCAGCTTCATCGTGATCGCCCGGCTCTGGGTGCAGCACCACGGGCTGTTTCGCGAACTCGAGGGCTACACGCGCTCGCTGGTCTGGGCGAACATGCTCTGGCTGGCGGCGATCATCTTCCTGCCGTTCCCCACCGAGCTCGTCTCGCTCGGGCCGTCCGGCGACCCGCGCGTCGCGGGCCTCTACGTGGGCACGATCGCCGTGGCCTCGATCGCCAACCTGGTCATGCACTGGCAGATCACCCGGTCACCGGGGATGCTGTTCGCCGACGCACGCGGGCGCATCGGCATCATCCGCGCGCTGGTCGACGCGATCGCGACCGTCGTGGCCACGCTGCTCTCGCTGTTCGTGCCGCACGCCTCGCTCTGGCCGCTGCTTCTGCTGATCCCCGCCGGCTACGTCGGCAGTTGGCTGTCGGCGCGGCGCGAGAACCTCACTTCGACCAGACGTTCGCGCTGAGCCGGCGCAGCCCCGCGCTGCCGGCCTGGCCGTCGGCGACCAGCTCGACATCCGCCCCGTCGCCCGAGTGCATCGACCAGACGATGTTGACGGGCGGGACCGCGGTCTCGGCGCAGCCCGCGAAGTCGCCGGTGACATCCGGTGTGGACTGGGCGACGATGCAGACGCCGCCCTTCGTGCTGCCGGTGACCCAGTAGCGGGTGCCGCCATCCGTCGCGACCAGGTGGGAGGTGCTCTCGTCGATGTCGAGCGAGGAGATCGTGGTCGACGCCGGCAGCTCGTCCGCCGCCGTGCGGGGCGCGTCCAGCACGGCGAACAGCGCGCCGACCCGCAGGGTCGCGGCCGCGTGATGAGTGGGTGTGGGCGTGATGTCCGGCTGGTCGGTCGACGTGCAGCCGACGAGCAGCAGGGCCGCCGCGAGCGCCAGGACGGATGCGACGCGGGAGATCACGACGCCAGCCTAGGGGCTAGTGCGCGGGCTGCACCGACTGCACGAAGTACGGGATCGCGGCCGGGATGCGGGCAGCGACCACGCGGGCGCCGTTGCTCACGCCGACGGTGACCTGCAGCTGCTTCTGGAAGGCGTGGTCGATCGGCCCGGTCGGGTGCTGCTGGAACGTGGACCAGTCGCAGGCGAACTGCCCCTGCGAGTGCATGGTCGACGGCTTGCCCGAGCCGTCCGACGAGACGACGTACGACGAGCACATCACCGCGCTGCCGTCCCAGAAGACGACCGGGCCGGTCGCGGGCAGGCCGCTGAGGTCGGAGTGCATGCCGGTGTGGGCGAGGGCGTAGGCCTGCTGGCTCGCCGCGTGCACGGCCGCGAGGTGCGCCTCGTTCTGGTAGATGCCGATCGTGCTCGGGGCGAGAAGGAAGGCCCCCGCGCCGACCGCCAGGGAGATCATGACGAACAGGAAGATGATGCGCCCGGCGACGGTGCCGACGAGCTCGCCGAAGGTGCGGCGGCGGGCCGACTCGTCGATGCGGCCGACGATTTCGTCGAAGGCGAGGTCGATCTCGGCGGTGCTGGAGGAAGCGGTGCTCGAAGAAGCGGTGCTCGTAGAGGCAGCGGTGGTCGTGAGCGCGCGGAAGGTGATTGCGGGGTCGTTCGTAAGCACCATGGCGGCATCCTGTCCGTGGGAACAGACGATGTTCCCGTGGCGGACTGGGCCCAGCAGTTCGCGCGATTTCAGCGGAACGGGGCAACCCCCGTATAGGTCGATTCTGCGGTCCCGATGGGCCGTTGTCGAGGGGGGCGCGAGCCTCCGTTATCCAAGCGATATCTGGGTGGCCCGCACTCGGGGGTGGACGGCTCCGAACGGGGGCGTCTCACCCGCAACGGGCGAGGATCGGGCCGCTCGACACGGCCACAGTGGGGCCATGGCACGTGGAACCGACGGGAGCAGACGATGACGGATTATTCAGCTTCGAGCGACACGGACGTGTTCGGTCTCGACGCCAAGACGCTCGGCCGGTCGGCCATCAACGGCATCCGGGTGGCGTTCGGGATCATGGGGGTCGTCGCGGTCATCCTCGGCGTCGTGCTGCTCGTCTGGCCGGTCAAGACGGCCGCCGTGTTCACGGTCGCGCTGGGCATCTACTTCCTGGTCGTGGGCGTCGTGCGGCTCGGCCTCGGCATCTTCAGCCGCGGGATCGGGGGCTGGGAGCGCGCGTTCGACATCTTCCTGGGCGCGCTGCTGGTGATCCTCGGGATCTTCGCGCTGCGGAACGTGAACGCGTCATCCGCGGCCCTGCTGTTCCTGATCGTGACGATCATCGGCATCGGCTGGATCCTGGAGGGCGTGTTCGCGATCGCGCAGTCCGGGTCGTCGGGCGCGCGCGGCTGGGCGATCACGTTCGGGATCATCTCGATCATCGCCGGCATCCTCGTGCTCGTGACGCCCGGCTGGTCGGTGGCGCTGCTCATCCTCTTCGGCGGGATCGTGCTGGTGATCCTCGGCGTCGTCGGCATCGTGCGGGCCTTCACGTTCGGCCGCGACGCGCTCAAGGCGCTCAGCTGAGCACAGCGCCGGACGACGAGGGGCCGGTCCCCGGCGCAGCGGTGATGGCGTCGTGGCGCAGCTGGCTCCCGCTCGTCGTGGTGGCGCTGCTGGTGGTCGGGGCGATCGCCGTCCAGTACGCCGGGGTCGGGCAAACGACGACGGCCCAGGGCGCCGGATGCCCGGCCTCGGTCTCCTGGCCGACGGTGACCACCGGCGTCCCGCTGTTCACCGACAACAACGTGTCCGTCTACGCGGGCAAGGACTACACGGCGACGACCGGTGACGCCGAGTCGGAGGGGCTGCTCGTGGTGATGGGAGACGCGATGTTCGGCGGCACGCGCGACGGCACGTTCACGGTCGGCAGTGTTCCGGTCGGCTCGCAGGTGGCGCCGAGCCCCGGCACCGAGATGCTCGCCGTGGGCGGCGACCTGAGTGTCGCGTCGAAGTCGCGGCTCAGCGTGGGGATCGGGGTGAAGACCGGCGGGCACGTCGCGGTCGGCGGGTTGGTGGCGGCGCACTCGACGGTGGACACCGCGGGCGGGGGCATCAGGCACGGCAGCGGGGAGACCGCCGTGGAGGCGTTCCGGGGGTTCGGGTCGCTCGTCGCGCAGCAGTCGGTCGAGCTGGCGGCATCCGCCCCCACCGCCTCGGCGGCGCTGACCGGCGGCACGCTGTACGTCACCGGAGACGACACCGCGACCATGCAGGTGGTGAACATCGACGCGCCCACGCTCGCGCAGGCGACCGCGCTCGACCTGCTCGACATCCCCGACGGCGCCTCGCTCTCGATCAACGTGATCGGCGACGGCGCGCGGCTGGCCCTCGACGACATCCAGGAGAAGGGGGCGGATGTCGGCGCCGTCGTCTCCTCGTCGCTGGCCACCCACCTCCTCTGGAACTTCGTCGATGCGTCGACCGTGCGGGTGGGCGGGTCCCGGGCGCTGCTGGGCAGCATCCTGGTGGCGCGCGGCGACCTCGAGCTGGCCACGAGCACCAACGGGCGCGTCTACGCGACCGGGTCGATCGCGAAGACCGGCGGCCAGCAGCACGCCTACGCGTGGCTCGGCACCGCCGCCTTCGCGTGCCAGGCCGACCGGGCCAGCGTGGACCAGGGCGGCGCGCCGACGGCGGCCTCGACCGCGGCGGCCACCCAGCGCAACATCGCGAGCGGGCTGCTCATCCTCGTGGCGATCATCGTGCTCATCGCCTGGGCCGTGATGTGGCGCCGGCGCGCGAGGGCCGAATCGTGAGCCTCAACGAGCTGATCGGCCAGCTGCTGCCGCTCGCGGTGGGCGTGGCGATCAGCCCGCTGCCGATCGTGGCGGTCATCCTCGTGCTGCTGTCGCCGAAGGCGAAGTCGAGCGGGATCGGGTTCCTCGTGGGCTGGGTGGTCGGCATCGTGGTGGTGGTCGGGGTGTTCACGCTGGTCGGGGGCGTGATCCCGGCGGGCGAGGCGGGCACGCAGCATCCGTTCGTGGGGATCATCAAGATCGCGATCGGCGCACTGCTGCTCGCCGTCGGCGTGCGCCTCTGGGTGCGGCGGCCGCGCAACCGGGAGGTGCCGAAGGAGCCGAGGTGGATGGGGCTGGTCGCCACGATGACGTTGCCCAAGGGGGTGGTGTTCGGCTTCGTGCTCTCGGTGTTCAACCCGGTGAACCTGCTGCTCTCGATCACCGCCGGCATCGACATCGGGTCGTCGCTGCTGCGGGCCGGCGACGAGTGGATCGCGATCGCGATCTTCACCGTGATCGGGGCGCTGACCGTCGCGTTGCCGGTCGTGGGCTACGTGATCGCCGGGTCCCGGGCGACTCCGCTGCTGAACACGCTGCGGGTGTGGCTCATCAAGCACAACGCGATCCTCACCTGCACCATGCTGCTGGTGATCGGCGTCGACCTGGTGGGCAAGGGGATCGGCACGCTCTGATCCAGCTCCGTCAGGGGGTTGTGGGCGCCACCGGGGCCGCGTCGTCGGCCGTGTAGGCGTCGTCGTCGGCCGTGCGGGGCAGCGAGATGAGGGCCCCGATGCCGACGCCGATCAGCACGATGCCGCCGAGCAGGATGATCAGGCCCACCGACACGAACGGCACGATCAGCATGATGATGCCGGCGATGATCGTGACGATGCCGCTGGTGATGCGCAGCCAGGTGGGCCGACCGGCCTTGGCCGAGTCGCCCTCCGCGAGCTCGGCGATGCCGGAGACCAGCAGCCCGATGCCGAGCGTGAAGCCGAGCACCACCAGCGACCGCGCGAGGTTGACCAGGCACGAGACGCCGGCAGCGACGACGATCACGCCGAGGATGCCGTTGAGCCAGCGCCATCCGGTGGTCAGGTCGCTGCCGGTCACCGCGAGCGAGAAGCGCGACGCGCCCAGCACGATGAGGTAGATGCCGAACGTGATCGCCACGGTCACGAGCCCCGAGCTCGGCCGGAACAGGATGAACAGCCCGAGCACGATCGCCACGATGGCGGCCGTCACGATCCACCGCCGCTCGAGGGAGAGGGCGCGCTGGCGCCAGTCGAAGGGGGAGCTCTGCGTGTTGGTCGTCATGCGCGCCAGCGTGCCGTGGGGCGTGCGCGGCGAGGATCACCCGATGGAGGTGATCGCCCGCGCCCGGCCCTCGCGCTCCATCGTGGCCCACCACTCGGTGCGCTTCGCGAGCTGCAGCGCGTCGCCGCCGAGGCCCCGCACCTCGAGCCGCACGTCGCGCTCCGCCAGCTCGTGGTCGAACTCGGCGAGCGCGTCGAGCACCGTCACGGAGGCCGAGCGCATGAAGGCGGCGTCGATCACCAGCGTGCGGATGCCGGGGTCGGCATCCAGCAGCGCCTCGATCGCGCGTTCCGTCGGCAGCACGCTCGCGGTGTAGAGCGAGAGCTGCAGCGAGACCACGAGGGTCGCGCCCTCGTGCCGCACGTCGAAGTGCGGCTTGCCCAGCTCGTGCAGCACGGCGCCGAGCGTGAACACGACGCCGGCGGCGACAGCCGGAAGCAGTCCGGCGGCGAGGCCGATCGCGGCCGTCACCACGGCGATCCAGAACTCCAGCCTGCTGACGCGGGCGAGTCGCACCAGGCCGGGCACATCGATGAGCCCGATCACCGCCACGAACACCATCGAGGCGAGCGTGGCCTGCGGCAGGTTGTCGAGCACCGGCGCGAGGAACAGCGCGATCAGCACGGCGAGCACCACGGTGCCCACGGCCGCGAGCTGGCTGCGGGCACCAGCCTTCTGGTTCACCGCGCTCTGCGAGAATCCGCCCGCCGCCGGCAGCGACTGGAAGAACGCGCCGACCGCGTTCGCCGCACCGTTCGCCAGCAGCTCCCGGTTGCTGTCCACCTGCGGCTCCCCCGCGCGACGGATGCCGCGGGCAACCGACGCCGTCTCGAGGAACGCCATCACGGCGATCGCCAGCGCCCCCGGGATCAGCGCGAACACGTGCGTGAAGTCGGGCAGCGCCGGCAGCGGGATGCCTCCCGGCACCCGCGGGA
Source organism: Microbacteriaceae bacterium (assembly GCA_025463615.1). Next base: position 19,195 of record JAODAU010000039.1, read on the forward strand.
TGACCGCGATCCCCGTCGAGCGCAGGTCGAAGAACGCGACCAGCACGATGGCGATCACCACGATCACCAGCTGGCCGGGCACGCGCGGCGCGAACCGGCGCAGCAGCACGAGCACGAGGATGCTGCCCACCGACAGCACGAGAGTGGGCACGTTGGTTTTCGGCACGGCCTCCACCGTCGCGACGACCGTGCGGATGAACCCGTGCCCTGTGGCCTGCACGTCCACCCCGAGCAGCTTCGGCACCTGGCCCAGCGCGACCGTGGCACCGAGCCCCACCTTCAGCCCGATGAGCGTCGCCTCGTTGATCATCTCGACCAGCGAGCCCAGCCTGAACACGCGCGCCAGCAGCAGGATCACGCCCACCATCAGCGTGAGCGTCACCAGGACGCGCTGCGGGGTCGTGGAGGTCGCAGCGACCCCCGCACTCACGAAGGTGGTCGCCGTGAGCGTCGCGATCGTGGACGTGGTGGAGACGCTCATCGCGCGCGATCCGCCGAGCAGGGCGTAGACGAGCATCGGCGCCATGCAGGTGTAGAGGCCGATCTGCACCGGCAGGTTCGCGATGGTGGCGTAGGCCATCGCCTGCGGCACCACCACGGCGCCGGCCGCGACGCCCGCCACGACATCGGTGCCCAGCCACCGCGACTGGTACCCGGCGAGGGTGGGGAGGAGCCAGCGCGTTCGGGTGCGGGCTGCGGGGGCGGTGGTCACGGCATCCTCCTCGGTCCAGCCCAGCGTCGCGGACCGCCGGCCGATGCGGCCTCACCCGCAAGGGGCGAGGAGGAATCCCTCCGCCGGTCGAAGGATCGGGTCATGAGCACTGCGACGCGCACGCCGGTCGAGCGGACGACCCGCATCGAGGGCGGCACGTTCGCCATGGGCTCCGAGCAGTTCTACGCCGACGAGGGCCCCGTGCACGAGGTGACCGTCGGGCCGTTCACGATCGACCGCTACCTGGTCACGAACCGCCAGTTCGCCGGGTTCGTGGATGCCACGGGCTACGTCACCACGGCCGAGCGCCGCCTCTCGGAGCAGGAGTTCCCCGACCTCGCGCCGGACGAGCGCGCGGGCGGTTCTCTGGTGTTCCGGCAGACGGACGCGCCGGTGAACCTGCGCGACTGGCGGCAGTGGTGGGAGTGGCGCGTGGGGGCCGACTGGCGGCATCCGTTGGGCGCGGGCAGCTCGATCGAGCTGATGGCGGGGCATCCGGTCGTTCAGGTGTCGTACGAGGATGCGAACTCCTACGCCGCGTGGGCCGGCAAGCGGCTGCTCACCGAGCAGGAGTGGGAGTTCGCGGCGCGCGGGGGGCTCGAGGGCGCCACGTTCGCGTGGGGCGAGGAGCTGCATCCGAACGACGAGCTGATGGCGAACACCTGGCAGGGCGCCTTCCCGTGGCGGAACACCGGGTCGCACGGCTGGGTGGGCACGTCGCCGGTGGGGTCGTTCCCGGCGAACGGGTACGGGCTGTTCGACATGATCGGCAACGTGTGGGAGTGGACGAGCTCGCCGTACTCGAGCCGGCACGAGGTGGAGGCGGCGGCGTGCTGCGCGCCGTCCGCGCACGCGAACCCCGGCGAGGCCCGCCGCGTGCTCAAGGGCGGCTCGCACCTCTGCGCGCCCGAATACTGCCTGCGCTACCGTCCGGCGGCGCGATCCCCGCAGTCCGACGACACGTCGACCACGCACATCGGCTTCCGCTGCGCTACTGACGCTCCCTGAGCTCGCCGAGGGCCTGGCGGTTCGTGCCGTAGATCGTCGCCTGGTGGTGCAGCTCGAGCTTCTCGAGCAGCGCCACGAGGTCGGGGCGCACCCGGCTGTAGTGCAGGTCCACGCCCTGTTGGTCGATCCAGCCGCGGAGCTTCTCGAAGGTCTCGGCGCCCGTTACGTCGATGTCGGTGATCGCCTCGAAGTCGAGCACCACGTGTCGCAGGCCGAGCGGCTTGCCTCCGATGACCGCCTTGCGGATGGCGTCGTCGAACACCGACGCGTTCGCGAAGAACAGCGGCGCCGCGAACCGCACCACGACGACGCCCGGTGCCGTGATGAACTGGTCCGGGTCGAGCGGGAGCAGCGATCCGCCCGGCACGTCGTTCTCGCTCAGCAGGTCGACCGCGGGCTTCGAGGCCCGCAGCGCCAGGTTGAGCAGCGAGAGCACGAACGCGATCACGATGCCGATGATCGGCCCGAGCAGCAGCGTGCCGAGGAAGCACGCGGCCCCCACGAAGAACTCGAAGCGCCGCACCCGCCAGATGCGGATGAACTGCCGGATGCCGAGCAGCGGCACCACCGCCACCCCCACGATCGCCCCGATCGCCGGCGACGGGATGTGCTCGAGCAGCCCCGTGCCGAAGATGACGAGCAGCAGCGTTCCGACCGCGGTCACCACCGAGGGCAGCTGGCTGCGCGACCCCACCTGGTCGACGGCCGCGGTGCGGGAGGTGGATGACCCGACCGTGAACCCGCCGGTGACCCCCGCCGCGATGTTCGCCGCACCGAACGCGAACAGGTCGCGGTTGAGGTTGACCGGGTACTCGCGCTTCTGCGCGTAGGACTTCGAGACCAGCAGCCCCTCGCCCATCGCCACCAGCGTCAGCGCCGCAGCGCTCGGGATCAGCGCCACCCACTGCGCGAACGACAGGCTCGGCCAGGTGAGCGTCGGCGGCCCCGCCTGCACCTTGCCGAGCACCGCGACACCCTGGCTCTCCAGCCCGGTCAGCACCACCACGAGCGTGGTCACGATGAGCACGATGAGCGCCCACGGCACCCGCCGCGCCAGCCGCTGCCCCACGATCAGCACGCCGATCGAGCACACCGCGATGAGCAGCGACCAGAGATTGGTCTTCCCCAGGCCGCCGAAGAGCTGCCCCACCTTCTCGACGAACTCGGCGCCGCTGTCGATCTTCACCCCGAGCATCTTCGCCACCTGGCTGACCAGGATGTCGAGGGCCAGCCCGCCCACGAACCCGACGAGGATCGGCTCCGAGAGGAAGTTCGCCAGGAACCCGAGCTTCAGCACCGAGCAGATGAAGAACATCACGCCGCCGATGAGGGCCTGCGCGAGCGCCATCGCGACGTACTCCTTGCCGCCGGAGGTGGCGAGCCCGGTGAGCGAGGAGGCGACGAGGGCGGCGGCCGCGGCATCCGGCGACGCCACCAGCTGCCTGCTCGAGGCGAGGATGGCGAACAGGAACGCCGGCACGATCAGCGCGTAGAGGCCCGCGGTGGGCGGCAGCCCGGCGATCTGCGCGTACCCGATGTTGAGCGGCACGGCGATGGCCAGCAGGGTGACGCCGGCGAGCGCCTCCATGCCGATCGTGTGCCGGGTGACCCCGGGCAGGATCCTCAATGCCATGCGTGACTCCTCGGGAGCGGTGGGACGGGTCAGAACGCGGCGATGCCCTTGCCGATGCTGGCGACGCCGAGCACGACGAGCAGCACCGCCATCACGACTGCGTTGTTCTCCACCAGCCAGCCGCGCATGCGCTGCAGCGCCGGCTTCACGGCGTTCGGCGCGATCACGTAGGCGAGCACCGGGATGGCGATGGTGAGGATCGAGATCACCACGAAGATCGCGACGGCCAGCACCACCCCGCCGGCGCTGAGCTTCGCCGTGCCGATCGTGACGCCCGCCGAGATGCCCATCATCAGGTTCTTCGGGTTCGCCGCGGAGAGCAGCAGGCCCAGCCCGATGGCCTTGATCGGCGTGATGGAGTCGATGGCCGACATCCACTTCGGGGTCGCGGCCGTGGCGCCGTCGCGCGGGCGGCCACGCCACTGGTGCAACGCGACGAACAGCAGCAGCACGCCCAGCACGATCTTGATCACACCGACCACCGGCTGCGACCCGCCCGACGACTCGGGGATCAGCCCCGACAGCAGGGTGAACACCACGGCGACCACGAGGATGCCGACCGTCCAGCCGAGAAGGAATCCCAGCCCGTTCGAGCGCGCCCGCGCCGAGAACAGCATGAGGATCGCCGCGATGATCGGCAGCGGGCTGATCGCGACCGCGACCGCCAGCGGCAGCAGGTCGCCGATGACGCCGTTCACGCCCCGCCGCTTTCCGTGCACCCGATCATCCGCCCAGCCCACCACCGGGGCTCGCGGCACCGGCTCACCCGAACGGGGCGATCACGCCCCCTCACCCCGGGCGTGTGAGCCGTCGGCCCGCGGATGCCGCCTACCGTTGCCGCACGGACCCCCGGGAGGCACGGTGATCAGCGACTTTCTCAGCTCGGCGAAGCTCGACGGCTGGGACCTGCTGCTCGCGCTCGTGATCGTGATCGCCGGCTGGATCGCGGCCAGCCTGGCGAAGCGCGGCACCGCCAGGCTGGTGCGCCGCATCCCCAGCGCGACGGATGCCACGGTGACCCTGGTCGCGCGGATCGTGCGCTACGGCATCCTGCTGCTCACCCTCGGCATCGTGCTCACCGTGCTCGGGGCGCCGCTGCAGCCCGTGCTCGCCGCCGCGCTGATCATCGTCGCGATCGGGGTGATCGCGCTGCGCGGGATCGCGTCGAACTTCGGGGCGGGCCTCGTCATCCAGATCCGGCGGGTGGTGCACGTGGGCGACGAGATCGAGGTGCTCGACCACCAGGGCATCGTCACCGAACTCAACGGGCGGTCGGTGATCATCAACACGGCGGAGGGCACGACCGTGCGGCTGCCGAACTCGTCGGTGCTCGACAGCCCGCTCGTCAACTACACCGAGCGCGCGCTCTACCGCAGCGAGCTCGAGGTGCGGGTGCGCGGCGAGCGGCCGTGGCGGGAGGCGCACGACCTGATCGTCTCGTCGCTCGAGGCGACCGAGCACATCCGCTCGGTGCCGTCGGTGGAGGCGCTGCTCGCGCTGCACAGCCCCACCCAGCACACGTTCCGGGTGCGCTTCTGGCACGAGCCGCGGCACCGCGGGGAGCTGCGGTCGGCCGCGACGGCTTCGCTCGCGGACGCCTTCACCGCGGCGAGCATCGACGCCACGGTGGCCTGGCCGGTGCCACCCCCGCCGCTCACACCACCCCCCGAGGTGTGAGGTCACCCCGGCCGGGTGATGCCCCCGCGCGGGGGCCGCGGAGACCATGGCCTGGTCCGCGACTGGGATAGCGAGGGATCATGGGGCCGATCGATGTCGTCGTCGTCACCTTCCCGAGCGCCGGGCTGGCGGCGGGGATCGGGCCCCTGCTGCAGGAACTCGTCTCGGGCGGCACCCTGCGCGTCGTCGACGCGATCCTCGTCGACCGCGACGACGACTCCGCGCCGATCGTGACCGACCTCGACGACAGCATCGTGCCCTCCTGGTCGACGATCAGCGCCCACCCGCTCCCCCTGCTCAGCGCGGATGACGCCTCCCTGGTCGCCGAGGACCTGCGGCCCGGCGAGGTGGCCGTCATCGTCGTCGCCGAGCACACCTGGCCGCAGGCCTTCGCGCGCGCCGCCGTCGACTGCGGCGGCAACGTCGGGCTCCACGCGCGCATCGCGCCCGAGGCGGTGCGCGTCGCGGCGAGCGTGGGCGCGTAGGGGGCGGCCCGATGTCCATCTTCAGGAGGTCCGGTCGACCCGGGCTGCTCGGCAGTGTCTCGGAGGCGGACATCGTGTCGGGGTCGGACGCGATGTGTTCGCGCGTGGTGGGGCGCGGGGCCGCGGCATCCGACCCGCGGAGCGACCGGCTCGCGACCCTCGCGCGGCTGCACGACGACGGCGCGATCGGCGACGAGGAGTTCGAGCGGGCCCGGGACCGCATCCTGGCCTCGCCCGCCTAGCCCGAAACGGGTGAGGGAGACAAGTGGTTCTACCCCGCCGTGCCGCCGGGGCGGTACCCTTCGACCATGGTCAGGGAGGTACGCGGCCTGGCACCGCGTACGGCACAGGGCAAGATCAGGTCGCCCCAGGTTGAACGGTGGGCGGTCGAGCGACCGCGCCTCGTGGAGGCGCTCGACGCGGCCTTCGAGGATCCGTCGCTTCCGTTCATCATGGTGAGCGCGCCGGCGGGGTACGGCAAGTCGTACCTGCTGGCGCAGTGGGCGGCGCTGCAGCGCGACCGCGGGGTGCTCACCGCGTGGTGCGAGCTCACCGAGGACGACCGCGACCCGACCGTGTTCTGGTCGACGATCATCGACTCGCTGGCGCGCGCGGCGGCGAGCCTCGACCCGGAGTTCGTCGCTCGGCTGCGCGCGCTCGAGCCGGCAACCGCGCCGCGCGACCACGCGATGTTCGTCGCCACCCTGTTCGACAGCGTCGAGACGCACGACGGGCCGATCTGCCTCATCGTGGACGACAGCCAGCGGCTCGAGGGGTCGCCCTCCGAGACGGAGTTCGTGCGCCTCATCCAGCTCGTTCCGGACAACGTGCGGCTCGCCTTCGCCACCCGCAGCGCGCTGCAGTCGCAGTCCTCCCGGGTGAGCGGCCGACTGGTGGAGCTCACGGCCGACTCGCTCTCGTTCACCCGGGTCGAGGCGGCCGAGCTGTTCGCCCTGCGAGGGTTCGTCGACTCCGACATCGAGCGGCTGTACGAGACGGCGGAGGGCTGGCCCGCGGCGCTCAGCCTCGCCGCGCTGAGCGTGGATCGGGCACCGGCGAGCGGGCTCGTCATCACCGACTGGAGCAACCCGGGCGAGCTCACCGCCTACCTGCAGAGCGAGGTCTGGAACGACCTCGACGAGGAGGAGCGCGCCGTGCTGCTGCCGTTCGGCGTGATGCCGCTCGCCACCCCCGAGCTCGTCGACCTGCTCGCCGACGTGCCCTGCTCGGCCAGGGCGCTGCGCGAGCTGGCGGCGAACAACAGGATGCTGCGCCGCGTCTCCACCGACGACCACGAACGCACCTGGTACCGGGTGCAGCCCCTCTTCTCGGCGTTCCTGCGCGAACGCATCCTCGAGTCCGGCCCGGCCACACTCGCGGCCATGCGCAGGACGGCGGCGCGCTGGCACGCCGACAACGGCTACACGCTCACCGCCCTGCGGCTCGCGCTGGAGTCGCAGGACACCGGGCTGATCGACGACATCCTGCGCGTGCACGGCTACCAGCTGGTGAGCGACGGGCACGGCGAGCAGCTGCTCGACATGATGCCGAGCGCGCCCAACCGGCTGATGACCGGCCCGTTCGCGCGGCTGATGATGGCCTACGCCTCGGCCTGCTGCGGCAAGGCGGATCGGGCCACCGAGTTCCTGGCGAACCCGCGGATCGACGACCTCGGCGTGGGCGACCTGCTCGAGTGGGACTGGCTGCACTACCTCGCCGAGCTGCAGATCGCGGTCGCCACGGGCACTCCCGTCGACCGCACCAGCTCAGGCTGGGAGGAGGAGACGCTCGCCGACGTGCCCGACGCGCTGCGGCTCGCGATCCGGCTCACCCGCGGCCTCGAGGCCGTTCGCGTGGGCGACGAGGCGGAGGCGAACAGCGACCTCAGCGCCGCCCTCGCCGCGGCCGAGAACGAGGAGGACCTGTCGAACATCGTGCTCG
>JAODAU010000056.1 GCA_025463615.1 Microbacteriaceae bacterium
CTGGGTGCACATCATCGGCTGCGTCGGCGCCGCCGTGCTGCTCTTCGTGCTCAAGGACCCGACCGAGACGCTCATAGAGAAGCGCCAGCCCAGCGGCCGCGAGGGCGAGGCGCTCGTCGCCGCCGAGGCGCACGGCCTGTTCCGCACCATCTGGAACAGCCGCGCGGTGCTCGTGCGGCTCGGAACCGGCGCCGCGCTGATCGGGGCGATGCGCGCCTCGCGGCAGGTGATCCTGCCGCTCTGGGCGGTGAGCATCCACATCCCGTCAGCCGAGACCGCGCTGATCATCGGCGTCGCCGGCGCCATCGACTTCGCCCTGTTCTACGCGAGCGGCGCCATCATGGACCGCTTCGGCCGCCTGTGGAGCGCCCTCCCGTCGATGATCGGGCTCGGGATCGGGCACCTCGTGCTCGCGTTCACGCACGACTTCCCCTCCGCCATCGTCTGGTTCATCGGCGCCGCATTCTTCATGTCGGTGGCGAACGGGGTGGGCAGCGGCATCCTGATGACGCTCGGCGCCGACCTCGCCGACCGCAGCAACCCCGCGCCGTTCCTCGGCGCCTGGCGGTTCACCGGGGATGCGGGCAGCGCCGGCGCCCCGCTGCTGCTTTCGGTCCTCACGGCGCTGGTGTCGATCGCGTTCGCCAGCGGGGTCATGGGCGTGATCGGGCTCATCGGAGCGGGCGTGCTCATCCGCTACGTGCCGCGGTACGTGCCGCGGGTGCGCAAGAAGCCCGCGTAGACAGCCGGGCAAAATCCCGAGTGGTCACTTTTGGTTCTTCGTAGCCCGATGAAGCGCCAAAAGTGACCACTCGGGGTTAGCGGCGGAGGATCGCGAGCGCGGCCCGGGCGGTGCGGCCCGCGAAGAGCCGGGCCAGCGTGGTCTCCCCGCGGCAGACGCGGATGAAGTAGCTCGTGCCCACCACCGTGAACGCCAGCGCCCGGTGCACGGCCCCGGGGTGTCGCTCGAAGAAGTGCAGCAGCCGCGCCCCGGCCGCGATCTCCGGCGCGAGCTCGCGCTCCACCCGCGCCGTGTACCCCGCCAGGTCGCCGGATGCCGCCGCCTCCCCCGCCCACGTGCCCGACCGCAGCGCGAACGAGATGCCCTCGCGCGTGAACGGGTCGAGCAGGGCCGCCGCGTCGCCCGCCACGATCACACGCCCCCGGTGCACCGGCGAGTCCGGCGAGCGCCACTGGGCGAGGTGACCGGAGGATCGGGCGATCTCGGCGCCCTCGAGGCCGAGCTGCCGCGTGTAGAGCTCGAGGTACTCGCGCGTGGCATCCGGCCTGCCGCGGCGCTGGATCACGCCGACGGTGAGCGTCTCCGTCTTGGGGAACATCCAGGCGTAGGTGCCCGGTTCGCTGCCCCAGTCGAGGTAGACCCTGTCGTCCCAGCTGCGGCCGTCGTTCGGCCGCACGATCTCGCTCTCGAGTGCGAGGTCCACGCCGGCGGGCGTCACGCCCACGTAGCGCCCGACGCGGCCGCCCGCGCCGTCCGCCCCGACGACAACCGCGGCCAGGATGTTGCCGGCGCTGGTCTCCAGGGTGACGCCCCCGGCATCCTCGCCCACCGACCGCACGGTCACGCCGTCGTCGAACCGCACGCCGGCCGCGATGGCCGCGTCGACGAGCGCCTGGTCGAAGCGCTCACGCTGCACGAGCGCGAGGAACGGTCGGTGGCGGCGATGCGTGCTGCGGGAGCGTCCACGCAGGGTGAAGCGCACCTCGGTGACGCGCTCCTCGACCACTTCGAGCACCGACGCCGGCACGTGGTCGAGCGAGATGCCGATCAGGCCGCCGCCGCAGGTCTTGTAGCGTGGGAAGCGCGCCCGGTCGAGCAGGAGCACGGATGCCCCGGCCTCCGCCGCGATGCGCGCCGCGGTCGACCCGGCCGGCCCAGCGCCGACGACCACGACGTCCCAGCGGGACGGTGAGTCGGATGATGCGGGCACCCGTTCAGGGTAATGCCGAGGTGAGGTGGTGCGGGTCCGCTACCCGAAGCGGACCCGACACCTTCACCGCCCGGGCGAACCGGGCTGCTGGAGACGTCCCCCGACGATCTCTAGCTAGGAAGAGTATGCGTCTCACAGGGAACAATAAGAAAGCCCCCAATTTAGGGGGCGAGGAGGGCGGGAGGCCCAGTATCTCGAACGTTCGGGGGTTGTTCGACTGGGCCTCACCGCATGCAGTCACGACCGGGTAATCGTGTCTGCAATTACATCCGCGAGCCGCTCGCTTTGGTGCTCGGGGGAAAGCAGCGGGCGACTTGTTCGGGTATGTCCGCCGCGGTTTCGGGTTCCGCGGCGCATCACTGACGTTACTGGATGTCCGCATAAAAGAGGACACCCGACGTGGCCCCAGAACGGGGGTCATTTTGCTCCAATCGCGACGGATTCCTCACCAAAGTTCACTTCGCACGATGAATTCCGTTGCGGGTACGGGATTCACTGCGGAGAACCGCAGACCTCTGCATACCTCACGTAAACCCGAGGCGAACTGCGGCGAAACACAGGCCGCCGAGCACCAGCGCGGCGACGACGAGCGGCCACCACACTCCCGTTCCCGCACGGGCCGAGCGCCACAGCGCGACGCCGAGGGCGGCGAGCACCAGCGTGGTGAGCGTCGCGACGATCCCCACGATCACTCGAACACCGCCCGCGCGGACGCGGTGACCTCGACCCGTATCCCCCGCGGCACGAACAGGGTCACCACCGGCGGCCGCCAGAACGCCGACAGCTCGACCGTCGCGCTGTGTCCGTCGACGGTGGTCGCCCGCTCCACCCGCAGCTGCTCGAACTCCGTGGTGTCGGTCGCGGCGAGATATCCGTCGACCGCGTCACCGACGTCGGCGGGCCGAAGCCTGGGGCGCGGATGCCCGTCGACGACGGGAACGTCGTCCACGTCGAATGCCTCCGCGGCGACCAGCGCGGCGTCATCCGCCACCGTGAAGAGCCGCTTGCGCTCGAGGTACAGCGACGACGCGGCGCTGGCGAGCAGTATCACGACGAGCGCGAGCGCACCGAAAAAGGCGACCAGCGGCAGGATCGAGCCGCCGTCGTCGCGCAGGCGCCGGATCATCCGTCCCTCCTGAAGCGCGAGACCTGCTCGGTCGAGCTCGCCTCGAGCGGAATCGCCAGCGGCGAGTCGAGGGCGACCACGGGCGGCGCGAGCGGCAGGCCGACCGCGGTGCGCACGGTGACGGTCACCGAACCGTGGCGGCGCAGGCAGTCGGTCGGCTGCGGCGAGCAGGAGACGTGGATGTCGACGGCATCCGGCCGCAGCCCGTAGTCGCTGAGCGCGAACTTCACCGCCTCCTGGGCCTCGCCAATCGACTCCCCCAACGTGCGGCCCTGCACGAACACCCGCGCGGCCTGCCTCGCGGCCCCCTCCGTGGCGAACGCGCCGGCCTGCACCTGCGCCAGGGCGAGCACGAGGTAGACCAGCGGCACGAGCAGAAGCAGCCCGGCGGTCACGAACTCGAGGGATGCCGACCCGCTCTCTTCACTGGCCCAGAGTCTCGACAGCGGCATGCCCGGTCACCTCCAGCCCCTTGTCGAAGCCGATCAGACCGAAGACCGGCAGCGGCGCCCGCACCGTGACGATGGCCGCCGGATGCCCGAGGTAGCTGCCGTAGGAGGCGGTCACGTCTCGCGCGTACCCGGCGCCGATCGCCACCGTGATGAGCTCGCGCGTGCGGGCCACCCCGTCGTCGAGGTGGTTGTCGGCGAGCGCGGCGAACCGGGCGCCCTCGGACGCCGAGTCGAGCACCGTGTTGCGCACGTGGAGCGCGAGACCGAGCTGCACCACCGAGAGCGTGAGCACGGTGAGCAGCGCGCCGACCATGACGAACTCCGCCGGCGCCGATCCGCGATCGCGCGCCAGCCTCGCGAGCACGCTCAGAATCCGGAGACCTTCGAGATGGCGTCCTCGAACACCTTCGAGAGGGCCGGGCCCGCGATCGTCCAGATCACCACGACCAGCGCCGCGGTCATCAGGGTGATCAGCACCCAGCCGGGGACGTCGCCACGGTCGTCCCTCATCCGGCGTCTCAGCCTCGCGAACCAGCTCATTGTCATCCCCGCTCCCGTGCTTCCGATCAGATCCCGAGCCTCAGCACGAGGAGGCCGGGGAAGATTGCAAAGACGATGGTCACGGGCAGGATCAGGAAGACGAGCGGCACGAGCATCGCCACCTCCTTGCGCCCGGCGACCTCGAGAAGGTCGCGCTTCGCGTCGTCGCGGGCGTCCTGCGCCTGGGCGCGAAGCACCTCGGCGAGCGGCGTGCCGCGCTCGAGGGCTCCCGTCACCTGGTCGACGACCCGGGCGAACGCCGGCAGCCGAAGGTCGCCGGACAGCCGACCCAGCACCTCCGCCAGTGGCGAGCCTGCGTTGACCGCCGCGACGACGCCGGCGAATTCCCCGGCGAGTTCGCCGTGGCTGGCGCGACCGACGCGGCGGATCGCATCGAGGATCCCCTCCCCGGCCGACAGGCTGAGCGTGAGGAACTCGAGCACAGTGGGCAGCTCGGCGGTGATCCGCGCGAGTCGCCGCTTGGCCGCGCGGGCCAGCAGGCGGTCCTGGATGACCAGCCCCGCGATCCCGGCCCCGACCGCGATCGCACCCGTGGCGATGGGCGCAAGCGGTCGCACCTGGGAGACCAGCAGTGCAACGACCAGGCCGGAGGCCACGCCACCGATCGACCAGAGCAGCTGCCGGGAACGGAACGCCTGCGCACCCTCCCGCCGACCGGCCTGGCGGAGGCGCAGCTCGAGCGTCGCGCTGCCGCCGAGCACCCGGGCGAGAGCCTCCCGCAGGCGGCCGAACACGGGCCCGAGCAGCGCGCCGAACGCCGGCACCGGCTCGACGCTGCGTCGCGCGACGAACGCACGAGCTTCGGCCGAGAGGTCGACGACGTACGGCGCGACCCGGGCGACGAGTCGCGGACGGCCGAAGCTCGGCACCAGCGAGACGAGCGTCCAGAGACCGAGGCCGAGCAGGATGCCGCAGGCGACCGCGGAGGCGACCGCCGGCGTCACGTGAACCACCTGCGCTCCTCCGGAATGCGCCCCAGCGCGATCATCAGCCGGTAGGCCACGACGCTCACGCCGAGACCGCACACGATCAGCGCGACACCGACGGGCGTGTTGTAGGCGGCCGCCGCCTCCGGGCGGCTGGCGAGGAGCAGAAGCACGATCCACGGGGCGATCGCGCCGAGCCTGGCCGCGTTGACCACCCAGGACTGACGCGCCTCCACCTCGGAGCGGATCGCCGCCTCCTGTCGCAGGTACGTCGCGAGGCTCCGCAGCACGGTCGTGAGCTCGCTGCCGCCGACCTCGCGCGACATCCTGAGGGTCTCGAGGATGCGGTCGGCGACCGGGTCGGCGAGCCGGTCTTTGAGCGCGTCGATGCAGAGGCCGAAGTTGCCGGTGGCGCGGTAGTCGAGCTCGAACTGCCGGAACGCAGGTCGCGTGCTCTCGGGACCCGCGCCGGCGAGGGTGACGAGGCTGTCAGGGAGGGCCAGCCCCGATCGCACGCCCGACACGAGGTGATCCACCACGTCGGGCCAGTTGCTGCGCAAGGCCTTGCGTCGACTCTTCGCTCGCAGCGTGACGATCGCGAAGGGTGCTGCGAGGCCCGCGACGCCGGCCGTGAGGGCGATCGCCGTCACCGGCACGAGCGCGAAGACGATGGCCGCGGCGAGCACCGCCACCAGCGCCGAGACAAGAGCGAGCGCCCCGACGGAAAGTCGCTGGAGCCCCGCCTGCGCGAGGCGCTCCGCGATGGGGCGGAACCGCGGCATCCGCACCGGTCGGGCTCCCGCCGGCCACAGCCACGGGGACGCCGCGAGCAGCAGCCCGGCGGCCAGCAGGAGCGCGACGATGAGCGTCACCGCACACCCCTGAGCACGATCGCGGGGTCGAGGCCCGCGGCGGCGAACTTGGCGGTGCGCGACGGGTACCCGCCCGTCGGAACGAGGATGCCGCCCTCCAGCGCGAAGATCGGGCTCGCCTCGATCACGCCCGAGGTGACGTTCCCGCTGGGCGCCAGTATCTCGGTGACGCGCCGACGCCCGCCACGAACGAGCTCGCAGTGCACCACGATGTCGATCGACGACGCGACGGTGGGCACGACGAACGACGAATCGATGTTGCGCCCGGCGAGCAGCGGCAGGGTGCAGAGCTTCGACAGGGCGTCGCGGGCGGAGTTGGCGTGGATCGAGCACATCCCGGGCAGGCCCGAATTCAGGGCGATGAGCAGGTCGAGCGACTCGGCCTCACGCACCTCGCCGACGACGAGGCGGTCGGGCCGCATCCGCAGCGACTCCTTGATGAGCCGTCGCAGCCCGATCTCGCCCGTGCCCTCGAGGCTCGGCTGCCTGCACTGCATCGACACCACGTCCGCGGCGGTGAGGTCGAGCTCGAACGTCTCCTCGACCGTCACGATGCGCTCCCCCGGCCGCACCGACGAGAGGAGGGCGTTGAGCATGGTGGTCTTGCCGCTCTGCGTCGCGCCTGCGACCAGGATGTTCTGCCCCGACAGCACGCACATGCGCAGGAACTCGGCCGCGACCTGGGTCAGCGAGCCCAGGGCGACGAGCCGCTGCAGGTCGCGGATCCGCTGCGTGAACTTGCGCACGTTGACCGCCCAGTGGTGCCGGGTCACGTCGGGGATCACCACGTGCAGCCGCGATCCGTCGGGCAGCGAGGCGTCTACGAAGGGCGAGCTCAGGTCGACGCGGCGGCCGGAGGACTGCAGCATCCGCTCGACCAGGTCGCGCACCTGCGCGTCGGTGAGGTCGAGGGTCGTGCGCTCGGTGACGCCGTTGCGCGCAATGAACACGCGGTCGGGGGCGTTGATCCAGAGTTCCTCGATCTCCGGGTCGTCGAAGTACGGCTGCAGCGGCCCGAAGCCGGTGATGGATGCCACGACCTCCCGCTCCACCGCCCGCTCATCCCCCAGCAGCGGCAGGCTGCCGCCCAGCGCGCGTTCGCTGTAGCGGCGCACCTCGTCGCGCACGTAGCGGCCGGCGAGCGCGGCATCCGACCCCAGGTCGACGCCGTCGCGGCGCACGCGTTCGCGCACCTGTTCGGTGATCTGGGTTACGGGATGAGGCACCCGCACATCATGCCGAGAACCGCTCAGGGCTGCGTCGAGTTATCCACAGCCTCCATCGAAAGGGGTGATGCGCGGGCGCGAGCGGCGTGCCACACTCCCCCCATGGACATCGACGACTGGTGGGACGAGCTCGAACCCTCGACGCAGGAGTGGCTCATCGACAACAACGGCGACGTGGTGCCGCCCGAGGTGATCCAGGAGATCCTGGATGCCGGCGGCTCCCTCACCGACGACGCCGGCTGGGTCGGCGAACGCACCATCACGGGCTTCTTCCTCTCCGACGAGGCGGTCGACTGGATCGAGGCCAAGGCGAACGAGGAGGACCCCGAGCGCGGCTGAGTTCACCGGGATTTAGCGCAACGGTCACCTCCGCGCCCTCCCCTCGCGCGGCGGCCGCGGGCTAGCGTTGCGGCTGTCACGATCAGAGGGATGAGGCGATGTCTCGAGACACGATGAACGACGATTTCGACGACGAGGACATCGAGTGGGACGAGACCGAGCCCAACGGTGCCGAGGCGGACGACGTCGTCGAGGATGACGGCGACTCGCCCATCGAGGCGATGGTGCACGACGGCATGAACGTGGTCGAGTTCGACTTCGACGACGACGAGGACGACGCCGACGAGGACGACGAGCTCGCCTCGACGCTCAACGACTGACATATCGTTGAGGCATGCAGCCTCGACCCGTCGACGAACGCGACACAATGTGGGAGGCAACCGCTCTCAAAATTCGTATTTTCATCGTGAGGCCACGCGGAAGGATCGACGCCTTCGACTTCGATTCGGTGCGATTTTCCGAGGCTGAACAGTGGGCGCGAGACCAGATTGCCGATACCGAGCTCTTCTCGATCGCGCTACGCCAGGCGAGTCCTGACGACGGGACCCCAGGTCTTCTGTGGATCCATGACTTCGCCGGCCTCGCGGACGCGGTAGCTGGACTGACCGAGTGGGTCGATCGAGTCAGCGACTCGGTCGACTCGTGTGCTTGTCGGCGCGAGGCAGGGTCACCAGGGCTGCAAGGGAATGACTAGTCGTCGCACGCCCTCATTGTCCCTCCTCGTGCCAGAGTCGAATTGGCCGTGATCATTCCAGATCCGCCCGCCTGCGAAATGGATCGATCCGGTCGAGTCGATGTCGACGTACTCTTCCGCCTGTCCGTCGAGCACGGCGCCGACGAGGTCGAGCAGCACCGACGTGTCCGGCGGATCGTCCTGGCCGATCGTGAAACGCAGTGCCGACCCGGCACCCAACCGGACAACGTCCTCGTCGATATGAAGCGTGATCGGCGCGCGATGCGCATCTGGCAAGAGGGCGAGTTTGCGTCCGTCGTCGGAGACAGCGACAACCCCTCGCCCGCTCACCAGCTGTCGTGCCTGGCTCGCGAGTGCGACCACGTCGAACTCCATTAGAAAATCCTCGCTAAGAGCAGTAGGACAAGAGTATCGGCAGCGCAGTGCGTGACGATCGAAGGCACGAGGCTCGACTTAGCTGCAGCGATGAGCCCGAAGGACATCAGCGAGAAGAGCGCGGTCAGGAGAATTCCGTCAATTCCACCCGGGATCGCGCCGAAATGACTGAGTCCGAATGCGATGCTGACTGCAACCACAGACACGCCTTTAGAGAGGAATCGGCGGGCCATATCGAAAATAAGAAATCGCCACAACGTCTCCTCGAAGATTGAATTTGTTAGAGCTAACAAAACACAGAAGAGGATCACGACCGGCCTGGTCCGGGGCAGCCAACTCGGCATGAAGCTGGCGAAGACGATCCCGGTCTGACCTGCCCGCCACGCTACCAATGCGCCAACGACAATCACGACCGTGGCGAGAGTGAGCGCGGAGACCCACCACCGCCTCCAGACGATCCGGGGATCGAACGTGGCCCGATCGGCAAAAAGTACGAGCCCCAGTCCCACCAGCGGAACGGGAATGAAGGGGACATCAATCGCGCCCACGACAAACACACCTGCAATGGCCGCCGCTGCTGTTGGAAGGTTCGCTGGTTCAGTACGCCGAGCCTTGTCAAGCGAGTGAAGCGCGCTCGCTCCGCACGCAGCACCGACCGCAGAGATCCAACCCGACAGAACTTGAAACGCTGTCCAGCCGCGGGCTGTGGCTCCCGCCACAAAGACGAGTCCTGAAACAGCCAGGAGAACAGTGCTTGACCGCCGGCCCACCACGGTCTCGAGTTCGCGAGCTAGCAGGTCACAGCCGCTGCCTGTGAGTACTGCCAGGCCGTAGAGCCGCTTGCGACTCCATCCTTCACGCCCGAACCGCGAGCGGCTGTCCGATAGGTGCCATTTGCGCAGCGTGTCGAGCCTGTCTGGATCGTGTACTTTGTCCCAGCCTTTGGGCTGGCGACCGTTCTGGAACTGCTCGATCCAGCGACGTAAGCCCAACCCGAAGTGGTGCTTCTTTCGAGCCGGACTTCGCCAGTCAAGCTCTGAACAACGCCGGCGCAAGAGACTGTTGCTTTTCCATCCATGTATAGCGGCGAACCGCTGGATCGATGAGGGTTATTCACAGTAAAGTTGCAACTCACGCCTGGAAGGGCAACACATCCTGTCAACGCCACCGGCGAAAGGACACCGAGCACCACGACAATTGCCAAAACAGTTCGAGATCTCAACTCCGACTCCTCCTTGCGTGGATGCCGCCAACTGCGGCGTCGGAAAAGCTTGCTGGAGATCGGCGAATCGTGCGTCGAGTTATCCACAGGGACGAGGCCATGGACGACCGGCTTTTCAATGCAGCGAGTACACGGACCGTGCAAACTCGCTTCGCACCCTCTCGATTCCGCTGTCAGCAGACAGCCTCGCGAGGCGTGGCGGATGCGGCATCCACCGGCCTAGTCTGGCGTCATGTTGCTGCGTCACGCGATCGGCTCCACCCTTCGTCGTCTGCGCCTCGAGCGGGCGAAGACGCTCCGCGAACTGGCACGCGAATCGACCGTCTCGCTGCCCTACCTCTCCGAGATCGAGCGCGGACGCAAGGAGGCGTCGAGCGAGATCCTCGCCACGCTCGCCCGCTCGCTCGACGTGCCGCTCGAGTCGATCCTGCACGAGGCCAGCGACCGCCTCGAGCTGACCGAGCTCACCGCCATCGCCGAGCTGCCCAGCCTCGCGCCGCAGCGCGACGGCGAGGCCGTGCTGCTCGCCGCCTGACCGTCACTGTTCCGTTTCGGGACTAAAGTGCCGCGGCGCCGGGCATCGGGTGTCCCGAAACGAAACAATGGCGGGATGACGAGCTAGCGCACCAGTTCGGGCTGCTCCGAGAGGATCTCGGCATCCGGGGAGACCGGGCGACGACGGAACTTGCGACGGATGCGGCGGCTGAGCAGAAGCACCCGCAGCGCCGGCAGGCCCACGATCAGCGCGAACGTGCCGATGCGCGACCTGTCGTAGTCGCCCAGCGCACGCTTGCGGTCCCAGGCGCGGCGCAGCGGCCCGCCCGCGAGCCCCGCCAGCTGAGGCTTGAGCGCGAACTCCCCCGCTGCACGCTCGGCGAGCAGCTCGCAGATCTGCGACGCCCAGTCGTTGCTCGACTCGGCGTGGAAGTAGTTCTCGTCGAGCCAGGTCGCATCCGGCTGCATGAAGCGGCCGGCCATCAGGTCCTCGGAGTTGCCGAACATGCCGCTGTCGATGAAAACGGTGTTGATGAGCTTCGCGCCGATGCCGAAGTCCTCGAGCGCGAGCACGGGGCGCCCGAGCGCCACCGCCTCGATCGCCGCGGTGGAGCTGACCGTGACCAGCCCGGACGCACCGGCCAGGTGCGCGGCCATCGCGCCTCCCTCGACGACGAGGTTGGCGGGCGCGGGAGGCGTCAGCTCGGCCATGAGCTGCGCGTAGTCGTGGCGCTCGGCGTGGGTCTGCTGCTCGCCGTGGGTCGCACGCACCTTCACGACGACCCGGCGCATCGGATGCCGACGCGCCGACTCCGCGAGCCAGCTCAGCAGCGCGAGCCGGTCCTCGCGATCGCGCGGCACCTTCGCCTGCGCGGCGAAGATCACGTCGCCGGCCAGCGTGGTGGGGCCGGCGGGCGGCGGGAGGAACGGCAGGGTCGCGAGGCCGAAGCGCATGGGCACCGACATCCGCTCGGCGAGCTCGTCGAACTCGCGCACCTCGCGCTTGGAGTGCACCACGAAGAGGTCGGCCTGCGCCCGGTGGGCGATCGCCTTGCGCGTGGCCGGCACCGAGATGCCGGGCAGCCCCGTCACGATCACCGGGCGGTGCGCGCTCGCGGCGACGATGGCGCGAATGACCACCTTCACCAGCGGGCCGCGCAGCGACAGCAGCACGACATCCGGCTGCAGCTTCGCCACGCGGGCACCCAGCTCCTCGAGGCTCACCACCGCGGGTCGGCCGATGCTGCGGCCGGCGCTGGCGAGCGCAGCGGCGAGCTGGTCGGAGCTCGGCAGCACCGGGCTCTCGAGCACGACGAGCCTGCGGTCCCACTCAGCGGGCGCGTGCGACAGCAGCGCGGCGCCCCACTTCACATACGAGTCGGAATCCGCTACCGCGAGAACCCGAACCTGGTCGGTCACGCATCCACCCGGCGAAGCTTCGCCAGGGGTGCCAGCTCGCCGGGGAAGATGCGCTTCTCACCGTCGCCCATCGCCTCGCCGATCACGCGGATGTCGCGCACCAGGTGCTCGAAGCCCTGCGGCTCGAGCGACGCGGCGTGGTCACTGCCCCACATCGTGCGGTCGAGCGTGATGTGCCGCTCCACCGCGACGGCGCCGAGGGCGACCGCGGCGAGCGAGATCTGCAG